>JAGCSE010000202.1 GCA_017964325.1 Victivallales bacterium
AATGGCCTTAGGGCCGTTCGAAACTGTCTTCAGAGAGCGGACGGCGAGTTTGATGGCGTCGCCGATGGCGGTGCCGTCTTCAAAATCATCGGTCGTGATTTGATTCATCCGTTCCTCCAAAATGGACGTACCGTCCATGAGCGGACAGATGAGATAAGGGCGGCGGGCGAATGCGACAAGACCGATGTGGCTGTTGTCACGGCACTTGGTGAGAAGTTCCGTGATGTTGGCCTTGGCGACGGCAAGCCGTGTAGGCGGCAGGTCTTCCGCCGTGACGGTTGTTGTCGGCGGCGGTCTATCCTGCGGCCAATCAGCGGCTTCCATGCTTCCTGAAAAGTCAAGCACGATCATGAGATTCAACGTCGTTGGCTGTCGGCGGTGGACGGTCATGGTGGCGTGCAGGTTAAAGGTGGCGAGAAAAGCGCAGATGGCTGCGGCGACAAGCAGCCAGGCTGGAATCCGCGCACGATGGAACCACGACGGCTTGTCGCCGTTGACGTTCTTCAAGGATGGCAGAGTGAGCTTAGCCACAGATGTCGCGTATCTTTTTATAGAAATTCTGCAACTGTTCCTCTGACGGCGGTGGGCCGAACCGAAGTTCGTCCAGTTCGGGGATGAGAGTGTCCAGTTGCGGGTATTTCCTATTGAGTTTTTTTATGATCGAATGGATTTCAGTCAAGTCAGAAGTGTCCGGCCTGTGTCTGATAATCCATTTGAGGCGTCTAAGATGCGGCGGAAAGAAATGATGGACAATCCAGACGAGTATGAGGACCAGGCATAATTGTCCTAATATAAGGAATAAAAGGATTTGGGCGGTCGTGAGAGGTTCGGATTTTTCTTCGATCCAGACGAGATCCGCCAGCATAGCTTCAAGGCTTGCGCAGTTCATTTGGAAACTCCTGGATGATGCCGAATTGTCGTTCAGCCCAAAGGCCGCAGAGGATGGCCTCCGCCGCGTCGTCGGCCAGCGGCGACGAAACGGTGATGTTCGACCAACGGAGAACTTTCATGGCAAGCAGCAGGGCGTGCTCTTTTGCTTGTGGACCGCTGCGGCGTTCGCGTTGCCAAAGGATGTCTTCCCGCCAGGCTTCCGCGCAGGTCTGGATGTACGGAAGGTCGCGCTTGGCGAATTCCTTTTTCCACAAATCCGCGACGGGGCCGCCGCCTTCGATGACGGCGCACTCCAGCGGCAGTTCGTCCAGAATGGCAGGCATGGCCCGTTTCAGGACGGTGCGATTCGGAAAATGGACGGTACGGCAGCGCAGCAGACGACCGTCTTCACCAAACCAGGCAAGACCCGCTTTCATTCCAAGATCGACGGCCAATAGGCACATGTGGTATTGTTCTCTTATTATTTTCAATGGTGAGAGGTGGCGCGTGCGTCTCGCCTGCGCCTTGGGAGGTGGCGCGTGCGTCCCGCATGCGTCTTGACTTTTTACTCGCAGGCGGGACGCCCGCGGCACCCCCTTGCCCGCAGGCGGGACGCCCACGGGACCCCCTTGCCCGCAGGCGGGACGCCGGGCGGGACACCCTGTTAACTCATGCGGTAATCGAACATGACAGGAACTTTGACGTCTTTCGCTTCCAGCGTGATGCCTTGCTTCTTCGCCTTCGCGATTTGCAGGCTGATGTAGATTTCGGACGTGGAGTTTTCACCTTCCTGAATGTCCGGTACGCGGATGCCGCCGTCGGCCATGAGGATTTCCTCCGCTTCGTCAAGCCGTCCGACATGGACGAGTGCTTTGCTGTAGAGGAGGCGGCACATGGGAACTTGTTGCATAGCAGCGGGTAGCATTTCGAAGAAGGCGGCAAGGCTGCGGAAATCTCCCGCTTCGTTGTAGGTCTTGCATGTCTCTTTGACGATTGTCTCGTCTTTGTCGTAGAGTGAAACGGCCTTCGCCATCGTATGGGCGGCGTCGTTGACGCGGCCTGTCACGCGGAGAATGTTCGCCAACGCATAGAGCGCCCACGGCGTGTTGGCGACGGTAAGCGATTTGCGCAGAAGATCTTCCGCACGCTCGAAATCAAGGCGATAGAAATAGTTAAGACCAAGCTGGAAGAGGGAATGCCAGTTGGCGGCGTCGCCGCCTGCGACGGCCTTCTTCAGCATGTCAAACCATTCGTCCTGAACCATGTAGGACGGCGGAGGCAGTTTGGGATCGCGTTCGGGCATGAAGCCGTTCTTCAAGAGGAACAGCCAATCCGCCTGTGGCTCCTTCGTTTCGCCGAAATCCAGATGCTTGGCCCATTTCGCGGGGAAGCGTTTGTTTTCGAGAGCGCCCCAACCAGCGCCCTGTGAGACGACTTTCGCTGGCTTGAGGGCGAACGTCTTCTTTGTGCGGGCGAGTTCTTCTTCAAGCTTCTTGCGCGGCAGCATCTTGTCAAGATTGGTGGCGACTTCGTCAACGGCGGCGTCCCAGTCGCCGAAAATCTTTTCTGGATCGGTCTGGATGGCGCCGTAGGCTTCGAGCCATTCCCACGCGGTCTGCGGCGGCATGGGCATGCATTCGCTCTGCGTGCGGCAGATGCCTGCCTGCATTTCGAGATAGTCTTCGCCTTCGGGGGAGGTCAGGCAGCGCTGCCAATGATGGCCGCCCGCGCCTTGGCCCCAGACGAACAGCTTGCGGCCGCGGAGACGGTCGGTCGATGTCTGGATGAGGCCGTATCCGTCTTCGTAGATGGAGGCCTCGAACTTGCGGGATTCTTTTTTGATGTCGAAGAATTGGTCGAAGGCGTAGGGGTAGTTCGTGGGGACGGTGATGTCGAATTTGCCGTCATTCGGGACGGGAATCTTCGTGAACGCCCGCTGTCCGCTTTCGACGTAAGCGTGTGCGAATGATTTCTTTGCGGGAACGATGATGCGCTGCTTCTTGCGCTCCGGCACAGCGATGTTGCTCCACCAGTACATGGGGGCGACGTTGATCGTGTCGTTCATGATGCGGACGCGGACGTAGAGGAATTTCGATGTTTCCGGCAGCATGAAATCGAGCTGGTAGGAGACGGCGCGGGAGCGGCAGAATTCATAGAAGCGGAGGACGGGCGTACCGTCT
>JAGCSE010000203.1 GCA_017964325.1 Victivallales bacterium
CCATCATCTGCTCTCCTTCAATCGTGATATGGATGGTATCCTTGCTTTGAATTGATTGGGACTCACTTTTGTGGCTTCGCGGATGAACCTTCTTGGAGAGAAGAACCACCGATTCAACAGAATGTTCAAGAAGGAACATATCGACAAACTGGAATTTGTTGTCCCATCATAGAACGATTAAAAGTTCAATTTTGTTGATATTTAATCATTCACAGGACAAATCATCTGAAGGTCAAAAGGTTCCTTTTCAGCAATTTCTTTTATAGGATTACTTGCCAAGTCACTCCCCATTGCTCTGTAAAATGCAATCGTCTCCTCTGAAGAACAAGCAGATATGTACAAAGCTTCCGCACCATTTTTTCTTGCTTCATCTTTCCCTGCTTCAAATAATCGTCTGCCAATGCCTTGTCCTCTGCATTCAGAAGATACATGCATCATATCAAGAATCATGTACGAACCATTAAGTTGCCTTAATAGTCCTATAAAACCAACAACTTTATCATTTTTTAATGCAATGTATGTAATATATTCATCACTGCTTATTTGCTTTGCTATAGAACGCTTTTTGTTTAGGTCCCAATCTTCGGTATATTTGCATTCAACCAATGTAAAATCTCTGTCTATTCTGCGATATACCTTATTTACATCCTGTTTTCTGTTATATAAATCCAATGATTTTATACAGAAATTTGTTTCTGATAACAATTCAATTTTTATCAAATGATGTATCTCCTTATGTTAGATGTTTTACTCTTCTGATTTATTTCAGTTGTTGCAGATGGTCCGCATCCTTTGGCTCATACTGCCCTGAAATAAAGTCTTTCTTTTGGTGATACAAACAGCATACTGTCTCGGTGAATTACCGTTTTATAAACACATCAACAAATCGAAATTTATAATTCTCGCCTCAAATAACCACATGTGAATGGAAAAAAATCAAACTTTTTGGTTCTGATATGAATGGCTCCGTTTTGTTCATACCATTTGCGAAGGATGGTGTTTTCTTCAACAATTCCAATATTCATAACGTGACAGCCCACACTTTTTGCAATGGCATAAGAATGATCCAACAATTGCTTGCCAATTCCACGATGTCTGTATCGCGGCAAAACAGCAAGATTATTCAATTCACATTCCCCGTTCTCCTGAATCAGAAGAGAGTAGTGTCCGCATAAAACACCGTCCTCTTCGGAAACAAACATAGGCCTGTGCTCTTTATCCATATACCAATACAGTTTGTCATCTGAAATAGCGAAAGCGGTAAACCTTGGTGCGTTTTCTTTTGTAATTCCGAATTCGTCTGCGACAGTCATAAAACTGCTTCGTATCAAGTTCACGCATGTTGGTATATCTTCTCGTTTTACTTCCCGTATCATGTTTTTTCCATAAAATCTGAATTTGCCAACCTTATTTCATTTGTCTCTGATGGTCCGCATCCTTTGGCTCATGCTGCCCTTAAATAATGTCATTCTTTTAGTGGCTCAAGAGACATACCGATTCAAAATGCGCTGTGCGTGGGAACATGTCGAAGAGGGCGCATTTTTCAGGCGTGTAGAGGCCGTCCGCGCAGAGCAGTTTCAAATCGCGGGCGAGGGTGGCGGGATTGCAGGAGACGTAGATCAGATATTTCGGCGGGCGGTCGCGCAGGGCGGAAATGGCTTTCGGCAGACAGCCCATGCGGGGCGGATCGATGACGGCGACTGTCTGATCCAGATCGATGTTGGCCAACGGACCATCCGCCGCCGACAGAAATTCCTCCGCGGGGCCTTTCCACAGTTCCGTAATCAATCCAGCCTCCTGCAGGGCGAAATCAGCAGCGTTGACGGCGGGAACATCGCTTTCGACAAGCGACCGATGGTCGAACATCGGGCCGAGCTGCATCGTGAACGTTCCCGCGCCGCCGTAGATGTCCAGCAGAGTGCCTTTCGCGGGAAGGGCTTCGCACCATGCCTTCACCGTTTGCAGAAGTCGTTCCGCCACAGGGGGATTCACCTGCCAGAAGCCGCCGACGGGCACACGGTAGGTCACGCCGAGAAGCTTCTCCTTCAGCCATGAGAGCTTCGGCGAGGCCTGCCCGAAATAGAAACAGCAGTCGCCATCCGTCGTGATGCGCAACGTCAACGGATAAGGCTCCTTGCGTTTAGCGTTCTGCTTGCCCCAGTCGCTGCGGATGGCCTTCGGCAGCATCTTGTTGAGGGCGTCTTGCGCCAATGGGCAGTTTTTGACCATCATGAACGTCGTGTTGTCGCGTTCGAAATAACCGTAGGGGACGTAGTAGCCAGTGGCCTCCAGCGTCCGTTCGCCAGGCTCCAGACGGAGCTTGTTGCGGTAGCCGTAGTCCTGCGGCGACGGATTGACGGATTCCAGTTCGGGGAATGATTCGAATTTGCCGACGCGGGCCATCAGCGTCTTGAACTGCTTCGCCTTGCAGGCGACTTCCGTCTCGTAAGTCAAATGCTGGTAGGAACATCCGCCGCATCGGCCATAATAGCGGCAACATGGCGTGGCACGGCCTTGGCCGGCCGCCACGAACTTCTGCACGACGCCGCGGCAGAAGGCGGCCTTCCGTTCCGTGATTTCTATCTCCACGTCGTCGCCGACGGCCGTGAACGGCACGAACACGACCGATCCGTCCGCCAGACGCCCCACGCCGTCGCCACCGTAGGCGATATCCGTTATGATGACACGCGCATATTCCATTGGATTCTTCCTTTAAAATAGTCTGTTGGTTTTTTTATTTAAATTATAGTAATATATTATTAAATCCAAATAAATCCCTTTGCCAGAGACAAAACATGCCCGAAACCTTCTTGCCCATCGCACAATGGGGCGTCCAATTGACGCCACAACAGCGTGTGCTGATTGCAGGACCATGCTCCGCTGAAACCGAAGAGCAGGTTCTGTCAACGGCTTACGCATTACCCAGAGAACAGGTCGCTTTTTTACGGGCGGGTGTCTGGAAGCCGCGCACGCGGCCTGGCACCTTCGAAGGCGCAGGTGAAAAGGCGTTTGACTGGCTGAACCGCGCAAAGGCGGAAACGGGATTTCCGTTCGCCGTTGAAGTCGCCAATGCCAAGCATGTCGAAATCGCTCTCTCCCATGGAGTTGACGCCATCTGGATTGGAGCCCGCACAACTGTCACACCGTTCGCCGTGCAGGAAATCGCAGACGCCCTCCATGGAGTCGATATTCCCGTCTTTGTGAAAAATCCCGTTAATCCAGACGTAGAGCTATGGATTGGTGCCATCGAACGCATCGCCCACGCAGGCATTTCCCGTATCGCCGCCATCCTCCGTGGTTGCAGTGGGTTAGCTGCGGGAAAATACCGCAATGCTCCCGCCTGGAATCTCGCCATCGACCTCAAGAACCGCCTCCCAAGCCTTCCCTGCCTTTGCGATCCATCCCACATCGCGGGAGACAAAACGTTCATACAGGAAATTGCACAACAGGCAGTCAACCTTGATTTTCAAGGACTTATGATTGAAACGCACATCAATCCGCCATCTGCCCTCTCGGATAGCCGCCAACAGCTTACACCAGATGAACTTCGCCGTCTCCTCCAAACGCTTGTGCCTCGTGCGCAGACTTCCGAAAATCCTGAAGGACAACGCAAATTGGACGAACTGCGGCTTGCCATTGACCAACTGGACGTCACCCTCCTCACGACTCTTGCCAGCCGAATGCGCGTCTCCCGTGAAATCGGTAACTTGAAGCGTGACAACAGCATCACCGTCCTCCAAACCTCCCGTTGGGAGAAAGTCCTCGCCAAAGCCGTCGAACATGGTCGGCAGCTCGGTCTCGAAGAAGATTTCGTTATGGACATCTTCAACCGTATCCACCTTGAATCCATCGCACAACAGCAATAATGGCCAATATCTTTCTCATTTCAGGCAACGACGAATCGCAGAACATGGCGATGGCGGACAAAATCGTCCGTCGGGAGGCTGGTGAAAATCCCGACCCATTCTCCTTCGATCTGTTTCAGGAAGGCGAGGCTGGCCCAGAGCCGACACTCATCATCAACCTCCTGAAATCCATCATGTCCCCTTCGTTTCTTGGCGGACGTAAGACCATCTGGCTCAAGCATTTCACAGGCTTCGACTCCGAAGGCTCCAAGACAGGCCCGCTCGGAAAGACACTCAAGGAACTCGCCGACGCCATCTCAAAAGGCATTCCCGATGACATCGTTCTCATCATGGACGGTCCGGGCATCGACAAACGGAAAGCCCTTGCCAAGACGTGTCTTGCACACGGCGAAGCCATTTTCCTGACAAAACCGGACAAGATGAATCGCAACTGGCAGGCCGATATGTCCGCCTGTATCCAGCAAGTCGCCAAGGAAAAAGGACTTGTGCTCGATCGTGCCATTGTTGAATATCTCATCGACGTGCTCGGAACCGATACCGCCCGAATTGACTCCGAACTCGAAAAAATCATCTGTTACAAGGGGGCGGACACCACGCCGCCGACGTTGGAGGAAGTCCAGAAAGTCTGCGTAGGGCAGGGGGAGGAGTTCAATTGGGCCATGGGCAATGTGCTCGGGCAGCGCAACTTGCAGGAATGTTTTCGTGTTATTGATGTCATTACCGAACAGAGCAAGGATGGCGACCGTGCCGCCCGTTCGCTGATTCTCAACGCCGCGACATATTTCCGCCAGGCCTTGCAGATTCGCTTCTTCATGGCCGTCAACAAAATCACGAGCCCCGTTTCGCTCAAGCGGACACTGGAGGGTGCAAGCGACAGCCAGAAGCAGGAATGGTCGGCGGATGGCGCAGAGTTCGTCACGATGCATCCCTATCGTGTCCAGATGCTTGCAGAACAAGCCTCGCGCTACACGCCGCAAGAAATCATCCAGGCCATCCGCACGCTACGGGATGCACTCTGGCAGTGCATCTCGTCATCCACCGCCCCGCGAGTTTCACTCGAAAATGCCATGATTAAGATTATCGGAGTCGCCGCAAGAGCTTGATGCCGAATCTATTAACATAGGAATCCACCATGAAGAACGACTTTGAGAAAAATCTAGAGACTTTGACGCTCCTGTCTGAGGCGTTGACCATGCAACGCACGTTAGAGGAAGGACTTGACCATATCACCAGCATGACTTGCAACCTTTTGGAGACGGAACAGGCCGTCTTCCTTTTTCGCAATGAAGAAAGGAAGGAACTCATTGTGAAATCCGTTGTTGGCATCAACAGCCCCAACATGAAAATCGGCCACCGCCTGTACGTGCCGCAACGTCTGCACAGCATCTTATGGCTTTGCCACTACATCCATCAGATTGGTCGTGTTGATGTCGGCATCGAAGGCATTACATTCCCGATTCTTATCAGTCCAATCACCGTCAAAGGATCGAGAGTCGGCCTTCTGATTGCGGGCGGTCCAAAAGACAAAGACAATGATTCACCATACGACGCCATGCGCCGTAAACTGTTCAGCCTCATCACGCCGTTTGCATCGCTTGTCATCGAAAACTCAAAGGTTTACGACTATCTCCGCCAAAGTGTCGTCTTGAACTCCAAGGAGCTTCGCCAATCCGTCATCGCGGACGCTGGCGACAAGCGCAACGAAACGGAGCAGTTGATGATCAATTCCCTCAAAAATCCCGCCAAAGTCGTCAACAAACTTGCCGAGACGTTCTTCATGCAGCTTGCGGAGACTGGCTTCACGGCAGGTCACATCACGGAGGCCGCCGCGCATATTCTCGACTGTATTACCAAATCCGAAATTGATCCGACGTCGGGCAAGCTGACGTTCACTCCTTCCAACGACTGATTTGTTTAACCCTTAACCATTTACGGACAATTAACTATGGCATTGTGGAGCGGTAGATTCACCCAGCAGACAGATTCCCTCGTACAGAAATTCAGCGAATCCATCTCGTATGACAGGCGTCTGTATCCATTTGATATCCAAGGCAGTCAAGCCCATGCGAAAATGCTTGCAAAACAAGGCATTATATCACAAGATGATGCCGACAAAATCATCGCTGGTCTCAACGACATCAAGAAGGATATCGACAACGGTAATTTCGATTTTTCCATCGCTCTCGAAGACATCCACATGAACATCGAATCGCGCCTCACCGAACGCATTGGCCAGCCTGGAGCGAGACTTCATACGGGCCGTAGCCGCAATGACCAGATCGCAACGGACGAGCGTCTCTATATGCGTCATGAAGCCGATGACATCTCATTGCACGTCAAGGAGATGCAGCGCAGTCTCGTGCAGCTAGCCTCCGACTGGCCGAATCTGATCATGCCCGGCTTCACGCATCTGCAGCATGCGCAGCCAATCCTCTTCGCGCACCATCTATTGGCATACGTCGAAATGTTCGGACGGGACCGCGAGCGCCTTGCCGATGCACGCAAACGCCTCAACCGCTGTCCGTTGGGCGCTGGCGCCATCGCGGGATGCACGCTTCCGCTGGACCGGAAATTCACGGCCGAGCAGCTTGGTTTCGACGACATCCTCCACAACTCCATGGACGCCGTCGGCGACCGCGACTA
The DNA here is from genome assembly GCA_017964325.1 of Victivallales bacterium. Next base: position 6,510 of record JAGCSE010000203.1, read on the forward strand.
CATCATCGAATTCCTTTCGGCGCTGTCCATCATCGCGATGCATCTTTCACGGCTGTCGGAGGACATCATCCTGTGGTTCAGCCAGGAGTTCACCTTCATCGAACTTGGCGATGCCTTCACGACAGGCTCCAGCCTCATGCCGCAGAAGAAGAATCCTGATGTCGCGGAACTGACGCGCGGCAAGACAGGTCGTGTCTATGGCCATCTCATGGCGATGCTTACGACGATGAAAGGCCTCCCGTTGACCTACAATCGCGATTTGCAGGAGGACAAGGAAGGTCTGTTCGACGCCATCGACACGGTCAAGCTGACGCTCGCCACCATGTCCGCCATGCTGACAACGTTGAAGCCCAACGAGAAGAACATGGCCGCCGCCGCTGCGGATCCCGCGTTGGAAGCGACGGATCTGGCCGAATGGCTTGTCAAACACGGCACGCCGTTCCGCGAAGCCCACCGCCAAGTCGGCGGCTTCGTCGCTTTGTGCAACCAGAAGGGCATCAAGCTAAACGAAGCGACGTTGGACGACATGAAATCCGTCATTCCGACGGCGACGGCGGAATGCCTCGCGTTGTTCAATCCGCGCAAGAGCGTGGAAGGCAGGGCCTTGGAAGGCGGTACCGCCCCCATCCGCGTAGCGGAGCAAATTGCTCGCTGGCAGGAATTTCTGAAAGATTGAATACATAGTATCTTGTAATATTGAAAATTTAGATCGGCAACGAATTCTGTTCACTTTGGGCAGATGTGTTTTTTGCGGACCAAAACCTCGCGGTATCTCATGAGCGGTTTCATGCAAAGGAACGTCTTGACGATGCCGTGGTAGCGTGTATTTGTCGTCCCGCTTGCCAATACGGCGTGTTTTTACGGAGAGGACCGATTACGAATCCTCAGGGCTCATCGACACAGACCATCAGAACATTCGGATTATAAGGAAACTTTTAGCTCTTTCTGGCATGTTCGTGGACAAACTGATGGATGCAGGCCGTGACGATGCCGAAAATGCTGAAATCCGAACGCTCCGTGACGTTGATAGCTTGGAACTGCGGATTGGCGGGCACGAGCCACGCCGAGCCATCTCGCCCGCGACGAAGCTCCTTCACCGTGAAATCGCCATCCAGACTGGCGATGACGACGGAACCGTCTCGTGCCGTGAGACTTCTATCGACAATTAGGATGTCCCCTGACTGGATGCCCGCGCCCAACATGGAGTCTCCGCTTACGCGGACGAAGAACGTTGCCGCAGGGCGGTAGATGAGCAGTCGGTGTAAATCTAGCGGTTCTTCGACGTATGTCTCTGCGGGAGAAGGAAATCCAGCGGCCACATTTTCCAGAGCCAAAGGAGGGAGGTATTGTCGTTCCATAGATTGTCATGCCTTTTTTTTATACATTTTTTATAAGCGAATATTATTATGGCTTTAATTTTTCAGCAATAATTTTAAAGTATATCAAAAATCAGCCATTGCAAGTGAATCTCATAAGAATTTTCTGATTTTTTTGCAATCGTGGCTTTTACCCTTAATTTAATAAGTTTGACTGAAAAGATTCTTGAAACTGACAATAATAGCAAGAGACATGTCATGAGTACGATATTGTTCAAGGCGGGACCGCATGATCGTCGGAACTGCCCCGTGTCCTTTCCGCTTCCTGCGGAACTGGACACCAAGAAAAATTATGCACTGAAATGTCCGTATGGCAACGAGTTGCCATGTCAGACCTGCTGTGAAGCGGATGGCAAAACGACATTGTTCACGGTGATTCCAGACGTGCCGAAAGGCGCGGAGATGCAATTTGAAATCGTGGAGGCGGAGGCCGCGAAGGCACGTGTGTCCGTTCAGAATGGTGCGGAGGCGGATTCATACGACGTATTCGTCGATGATGCGCTTTTCACGACGCTGCATTGCGGCTCCCAATGGGCCAAGCCGTTTATGTTTCCTGTGTTGGATGCAAACGGTGCCTGTCTGACGCGAGCCTGGCCCGTCATTCCGGACGTGCCTGGTGAAACACATGACCATCCCCATCAGAAGAGCTTCTGGACGGCGTGGGGCGATATGAACGGTGCGGATGGATGGGGCGAAGACCCAAAGGCTGGCTTTGCGACGGCTCCTGTCCACAAGGTTAACATCTTGGAAAATGGACCTTTGCGTGTAAAAATTGCCTTGGAGTTGGATCATTTGGCGTCAAACGGCGCGAAAATCATGTCCGAACATCGTGTCTTGACGTTTATGGCGTTGGGCAGGACGCGTGCCGTAGATGTGGATGTGACGTATGACGCGACGGACGGCGATGTGACGTTTGGCGACACGAAGGAAGGCGGCATCTGCTCGATCCGCGTGGCCTCCAGCATGGACGGCACGGCGGCTGGCACGATTACGCTGGCGGACGGCTCCGTCGGCGAGGCCGAATGCTGGGGAAAGCGTTCGCCGTGGTGCGACTATTCGGGCCCTGTCGGCAAAGGGATATCGGGCATCGCGATTTTAGACACCCCTGCGAATTTCCGTTTCCCAACTTATTGGCATGTAAGAAATTATGGTTTAATGGCGGCGAATCCGTTCGGTCTGTCCCATTTTTACAACGACAAATCGCGCAACGGCAGCTACAGGCTGTCGGCGGGTGAAAAGCTTCGCTTCCAATACCGCGTGCTGTTCCATACGGGCGGTTCTGCAGGAGTCGGAAGCATGTATCAGGACTATGTCCATGGGCCTGTGTTCAAGGCTTGAATAATATTTACAATGATTTGATGTTTCATGATTTACATAGAGAGACAACCATCTAGGCAAAGCGTCTTGCTGTTGGCGCTTCTGTCGTTGGCGCTGTATTTGGGGGCGTTGATGCTTCCAGAATTGAGCGCGGGCGACGAGGCGGTGAATGCGGCGGTCGCACGGGATATGGTGGAGACGGGCCATTTCCTGAAGACGAGCCTGTACGGCCAGTCGGTCAAATATTTTCCGCTGTATTCGTGGCTTGTGACATTGTGTTCGGGTTTTCAGGCTCCCACCATATTTACGCTGCGGTTGCCGGCGGTATTGGCTCTTGGCGGGCTTGCCGTTCTTGCGGGCATGGCGGCGTGGCATTTGCAAAGTATGTTTGCGGGATGGATTGCGGCGGCGGTCGTGTTGACGAGCTTTGTCAGTTTCCGCATTGGCGCTCATGCGCAGGCGGAAATATTGCAGGCTTTCTTCTTATTCGCGGCATGGTATGCGTGGTTTAGATTGGGCCATGAACAGAAGCGGTGGGCGTGGGCATGGGGGACTGTCCATGCGCTTTTGCTGCTGGCGGTCATGGCGGTCGGCAGCGGCGCGCTGTTTTGGTTCTATTTCCCTATGTTCTTCATGCAACGGCCTTTGAATGCAAAAATGCGGATGCAGGTGCCCGCGCATTTGGTTTCTGTTTTCGTCTTGGCGCTCGTAATGGCGGTATGGTTGTTCATCACACCTGACCAGCCGTTCATGCCATGGGGTGTAGAGCGAGTGTTGTCGCCGTCCCGCGAATCATCGAACTACTTGTGGCATTTTTTGTTCTTCCCGTGGCGCGGCATCCTGTCGCTGGGGGCGTGGAGCCTACTGGTTTGGGCACCATTCTGCATTGCGCTGCGGCAGTTTGAGGACAATCCCGCAGGATGCTTGATGTTCCGCACAATCGTGTTTTCCATCAGCGTGCTGATTTGGCTCTGTCCAGGGACGACGACGACGCAATTGCTGCCCGTATTTGCGCCGTTGGCCGTGCTTATCGGCGTCCATTTTGAAATCGTCATCCGCCGTTATCAGGACGTTTTGAACAAGATACTGCGTGTAGTGGCATGGGGCGTTTGCATCTTTGGCATACCGATTGCGCTTTTCTGGCTCTTCATGGCGACAGGGCTTGTGGCTATGACCTGCCAGATGCAGCCGTCCCGCATGACGTTGGCAAGTGGCTTCATCTGTGCGTTGGTTGTCATCACGGTGTCGCTGATTTGGTATCTTGTCCTGCACGGAAAGGAAATCGTGACGTTCCGATGCTGCATCATCTGGTGCATTTTCGGCGTGCGCATTCTTGCGCTGTGCTCCGTCCACGCGTGGCACATCTGGAATCATTCAGACCGCCGCCTGGCGGGGGAGGCCCTAGCTGGAACGTTGAAGACGACAGCGGAAGTTGCTGAACTGGAAGGTATTCCACAAGCTGACGCAGATGCCAAGACGTTACAGGATATGAAGGGCGAAGCCGATGTCATCTACTACCTGCCGAACCGCGATTTCAACTACCTGTGCCTCGTAGAGACATTTTACCTTGATCGCCATATCGTGCAAATCAACAACTTGGCGACGGATTTGCCTGACACGCCGTCGGCTGTCTATGTTTTGAGTTCGCGAGTGCCTGCCTTGGCGACGCGCAGTTGGGAGCCTGTCTCGCCTGTCGTTGACATGAAATTGCGCCGCCGCCCGAAGATGACATGGACGACTTCGAAACGGCCGTGGCTGACGGTCTCCAGAGTGCCGTCTGCCGGCGAAAAACATATTCCTCGGCCGCTTCTCATTTATCGCGGAGTCTTGAAACAATCACCATAACCATTTGGAATTGAGAACAATGTATTTTATCAAAGAACAAACGAAAAAGCAACTGGCGGAATGGTTGGAGATACACAAGCAGCCCGCGTTCCGATTGTCGCAGATACAGGACTGGATTTTCAAGAAGCTGGCTGTTTCCTTCGACGAAATGGTGAACTTGCCGAAAGTTCTCCGCGAAGAGCTGTCCGAGGAGTTTCTGCCGTTTTCATTGGATGTCGTGACACGTCAGGCGGCTGACGACAGGACGGTCAAATGGTTGTCCCGTCTGCATGACGGCCATACGATCGAGACGGTGCTGATTCGTGCGCCGAAGCGGAACACAGTCTGCATCAGCACGCAGGTGGGTTGCCAAGTCCATTGCATCTTCTGTGCGACGGGAAAACAGGGCTTCGTGCGGAATCTGGAAGTCGCGGAAATCGTCGATCAAGTTGTGTTGGCCAGCCGTGAAATCGGCGAATTGGTGAGCAATGTGGTCGTGATGGGCATGGGTGAGCCGTTGCACAATTTGCAGAATCTCATTCCTGCATTGGAGATGGTATGCTCTCCTGAAGGGTTTGGCTTGGGGGCGCGCCATGTGACGATTTCGACAAGCGGCATCCCGCATGGAATCCGCCAGTTGGCGGATTTGCAACGGCCGTGGAATTTGGCCGTCTCGCTTCATGCGGCGAACAACGAACTGCGTTCGCGGATCATTCCGCCTAAATTCCGCTCCCGCATCGAAGACATCAAAGAGGCCGTGGCCTATTACCACGAGCGGACGGGTCGTATGCCCACGATTGAATACGTGTTGGTAGAGAATCTAAATGCTTCGGCAGAGGATGCTTCCGCATTAGCGGACGTAGCGTATGATTTCCATGCAAAAGTTAATTTGATTCCCTGCAATTCGGACGATCCGCGTTTCGTTCCGCCGCCGCCGGAAGCGTGCGAGAAATTCCTTTCGATTCTTACAAAACGAAACTTGCAGGCGACGTTGCGTATGCGCAAAGGAAAGAATATCCAAGCGGCTTGCGGGCAACTCAGGCAGGCTGAAGAAGATTGATTTTTTTTTCTAAATATATTTTTTAGAGTACGTTGACAACAAATTCAAGGAGCAGGAAATGGACAAAGTCAGAATCGGTTTGGTCGGTCTCGGTTTCATGGGCAGCACGCATTTCAGGGTCTATCGCGATTTCGTACCGAACGCGCAAGTTGTGGCGGTTGCGGATGTCGATCCTGTAAAGCGCACGGGCGACATCTCCAGCGTGAAGGGCAACATTGGCAACGACGACAATTCCATCCCGCTGGATTTCACAGGCATCAAAGTCTATTCAAACGGTTTCGACATGATTAAGGACGCCGACATCGACATGGTCGATATCTGCGTGCCGACGCCGTATCATAAGGACTTGATCGTGGCTGCCTTGGCCGCAGGCAAGTATGTTCAGTCTGAAAAGCCGCTCTGCCGCAATCTGGATCAGGCGGAGGAAATCCGCAAGGCCGTCGAAGGCAGCGACAAATTCTTCAACGTCGATATGTGCGTGCGTGCATGGCCCGCCTATCGCCATGCCCTCGTGAACTATCAGGCCGGCAAGTTCGGCAAGATGCGCGCCGCGAATTTCCATCGCCTGTCACCGTGCGTCGATGACGGTCACTGGCAGGATTGGTTCAGCTACGGTGAACTCGCGGGTGGCGCCCTTTTGGATATGCACCTGCATGACACGGATTTCATCACCTGCATGTTCGGCAATCCGAAGGCCGTGACTTCCAACGGTATAGATGGTTTCGTCTCCAAGAGCGGCATCGACCATGTCATCACCATCTACCACTATGACGATGGCGCATTGGTCTCTGCCGAAGGCAGTTGGGGAGCCCCTGCCGCCGCACCCTTCGAGATGACGTTCCAGATTTACTGCGAAAAAGCCACGCTCCGTCTGACGCCGACCGACTATACGATCTACTGGACGGACGGCAAAGTCGAGACGCCCGAACTGGATGACAAGGAATTGCCGACTGGATGGCACCACCAGTTCAAGTATTTCGTTGATTGCATCAAGAATGGCGTGAAGCCCGACAAGTACCAGACATTCCAAAGCGTCTATGATGCCTTCAAAGTCATCATGGCCGAACAGGAATCCATCGACAAAAAGCAAACGATTGAAATCAAATACTGAAATATGATAACTCTGCATGGCGTTGGGTTCCAATGTCATGCAGAGTGAATTTTAGTATCATCTTGAATCATTTCTCCGAATTAATTTGCTGAGAACACACCATGGCAGAAGACAACAACAAGACGGAAACGGAAGTGCAAGTTGGAAAAGACAGGTTGGAGCGATGGCGGCAGAAACTGTTGGACCTGTCATTGAGGAACCGTCTGCTCAACGTGCGAGACAACCAGTTTGTCATCCCGCTCGTGTGCGAAGACATCTCGAAGCTTGAAGACATTCTGGCAGGCAACGGCTCGATGAAAGTGCAGTCGCTGGAGACGGTGGTTGGCGAGGAGGCGTTTTCAAAATTGCCGCAGAATCCAGATGCCACGGCGAATGAAATACTTGAGCCGTTAAAGGATAAGAAGCTGGATACGAATCAGTTATATGCACTTCCATCGGAAAAGGAGTTGCAAAAGCGGCTGTTGAAAATCTACCGCCAGACCCATGCGGATATGGAGGACGGCGGTGTCAACACGTTGTATCTGACCATTGGATATCTCAAGTGGAGCGATCCTTCCAGCAGGGGGAGGTTTTACATTGCGCCGTTGATCCTCATGCCATTACGCATGGTTCGCAAGACATTTAGGGAAGGGATGTTCATTGCGAAATCGGACGAAGAAACCATCGTCAACGTCACACTTCTGGAGCTTCTGAAGCAGATGTTCAGGATGACGATTGCAGGAGTGGATCCGTTGCCGATGGACGACTCAGGAGTTGATGTCGCCGCTGTTTTGAACAGTTTCCGCACGGCGATTGACGGCATGGACGGCTGGGAAGTGCTGGATATCGCAAAAGTCGGACATTTCTCATTTGGCAAGTTCATCATGTGGAATGACATGACGGCGCGAGCGGACGAATTGCGGCAGAATAAAATTGTCGAGCATTTAGTGCAGGGCGGTGGTCTGTTTGACGACAGCGTGGAAGTATTTCCGATTAATGAAATTTACAACCACTTGGATTTGATGAACTTGTATTGTCCGATGAATGCCGATTCGTCGCAGATGGCGGCGGTGCTGTATTCCGCGCTCGGAAAGAGTTTTGTGTTGCACGGGCCACCTGGAACGGGCAAGTCACAGACGATTACGAACATCATCGCCCATAACGTCGCCATTGGGCGGCGGGTGTTGTTCGTGTCAGAGAAGAAAGCGGCCTTGGATGTTGTCCACAGGCGACTTACAAAAGTCGGCCTGAAACCGTTCTGCTTGGAATTGCATTCAAACAAGGCGGGCAAGAAGGAAGTTTTGGCGCAGTTTGCGGAAGCTCTGCAGGAGCAGGAGAATGCGCAGAAATCATCCGAGAATTGGACAAAGTTGGTGATGGAGCTGACAAAAGTTCGCAACAACCTCAATGAATATGTTCGTGAGCTTCACAAGCCGTATCCGAACGGCCTTTCTGCGTATCAATGCTTCATGCAACAGATAGACAGAGGCAGTGCACGGGACAATTTGTTGAAAATCAATGCGTTGACGCAGACGAAGGAAGAATATGATGCCATGCGTAAGGCTGTGACGGAGTTGATCATCGCCTTCAATGATACGACGGATGAAAGCCGAAATGCTTTGGATTTTCTATCTGTAAAAGAATGGAATCCTTTGGTCCAGAATGAATTGGAGAATTCCTGCAAAAAATTGCTGGACAGTGTGAAGGCGTTGCGGGAGGCGTTTGACGCTGTTGCGGAACCGTTGGTCGTGCCTGTAAATTGTTTTGAGACGGCGGAGGATGTGCAGTCGGTCATGGAATTGACGAAGCAGTTGTCATCGTCGCCTGACATACCTGCGGCGTTTTTGACGTCCGAATTTGGCAAGCAGATGAATTTCATCGTGGATTTTGCAAACAATACCATAAAATTGAACGATGTTTCATCGAAATTAGGAGCTTTTAATTTGGACAAAGTCGCCCAACTGGATTTAGAAGGGTTGCGTCACCGCATTCATGGAAATAATAAGAAGTTCTTCATAACCAAGTATTTCGCCAATAGAAAACTATTGAAGGAATTGGCGGATATCAAGAAAATTGGAAGCCCCGAATTGACGATGACGGAATTGACGAAAGTTCTGCCGTTGTTCGAAGAATACCTTAAGTATAAGAAATTGGTGGAGGAGCAGACTCCTGCGGGAGCGGCCATGCTCGGCGGCCTTTGGAAAGAAGCGCAAACGGACTGGACAACTGTTTCCAAAATGCTGGATGCAACACATGGCGTTCTCACCACGCTGGATAAGCTTTGTCATGGCGACGAAGCCGCTCGTCTCGCCATGCTCAATGCGCTGAAAAATTATCTGCCGACGGCGACCGTTTCGTTCAGGGCGGACACGGCTGTCCATCAGTCGTTCAAGACGTTGGATAATACTTGGGATATGTTCAGGGAGATGGCGAAGCAATGCGCCGCGAATTTCGAAGAGCCTGCGGATTTGAATTATCCCAAGTCGTTGGCGGACAAGCTGGAAGCGGCATTGGGCATGATGTCCGAACTGCGCCATGTCGTATTGTGGAAGCAGCAGCGTGCGACGGTGGAAGGCTACGGTCTGGCAGGTCTGGTGACGGCTTTGACGGATCATACGTTGGCTTCCTCAGAAGCGGCAGAAGCCGTTGACACGGCATATTATCATGACATGCTGTACCAAGTGATGGCGGAATCCCCTGCGTTGTCGCATTTTAGCTGCAAATCCTACGAAGAGGTGATTCGCGAATTCTGCAAACTTGACAATCAGTACATGGAATTGACGAAAAAAGCCGTCTTCGCGAAATTGGTTGAAAAAATGACAAAGGAACTGGAGAAAGCGGGACCGAAGAGCAGTGAGCTTGGCCTGTTGAAACGCGAATGTGAGAAGAAGATGCGCCACAAGCCAGTACGTGTTCTTTTGGAAGGACTTCCGACGTTGGCTCCTGTGCTGAAACCATGTTTCCTCATGAGCCCCCTGTCCGTTGCGCAATATCTGCCGCCTGATTCTTCCTTTGATTTGGTGGTGTTCGATGAAGCGTCGCAGATTCCCGTGTGGGACGCCATTGGCGTCATCGCCCGCGGCAAGCAATTGATTGTCGTCGGCGATCCGAAGCAGATGCCGCCGACCAATTTCTTCCAAAAAGGCGAAACAGGTGCTGAGGATGATAATGACGAAGGCGTTGGTGAGGATTTGGAAAGCATTCTGGATGAATGCCTTGCGGCTGGTTTACATTCCACGTTCCTCAACTGGCACTATCGTAGCCGCCACGAGTCGCTCATCGCATTTTCAAACAAGCATTATTATGAAAACCGCCTGTTTACGTTCCCGTCGGCAAGCAACGGCGCAAATCTCGGCGTCTCCTTTAAATTTGTGGAAGGCGGCACGTATGACCGCCGTGCAAGCAGGACGAACCGTGCAGAGGCCGAAGCCTTGATCAAGCTTATTCAGGAACGTCTTGAAAATCCGCAGCTTAACAAGAAGAGTATAGGTGTCGTGACGTTCAGCCAAGCCCAGAAGGATCTGATCGACGATTTGATGGACGAATTCCGACGCGAGCATCCCGAACTGGAGCAGTTCTTCAGCGAAAGCCTGGAGGAGCCGCTGTTCGTGAAGAATTTGGAGAATGTGCAGGGCGACGAACGTGACGTCATCATCTTCTCCATCGGCTACGCTCCAGACAAGGACGGCAAGTTCGCCATGAATTTCGGTCCGCTGAACCGCGCTGGCGGTGAACGGCGACTGAATGTGGCGATTACGCGTGCGAAGGAGCAGGTGATTGTCGTGTCATCCGTCCATGCAGAACAGATTGACATGAGCCGCACAAGCTCCATCGGGGCCGCGCATCTGCGTGCGTTCCTGAAATATGCGGAAAGCGGCGCAGCATTGGAAATGAAAGGCGGAAACGATTCCAAGAGAACTGTCGGCGTCGTCCAGGCTGCCTACGACCACCTGGTGAAGCAGGGCTACCGTGTCCAGCGCGACATCGGCAGCTCCGCCTACAAGATCGACTTGGCGGTAGTCGATCCGAATGACGAGACGCACTATGTGCTCGGCATCGAATGCGACGGGCCGTCATACGCCCGCCAGGTGACGACGCGAGACCGTGAACAGACACGCCAGTCCGTCCTCAAGGGACTGGGCTGGAATATGTTCCGCCTGTGGAGCGTGGAATGGGCCTTCGACCGTGACAAGGCGGAGAAGGAGCTGGATGCAGCTGTCCAAGCCGCCTTGTCGAAGTGGAAGTGACGGAAGTAACGACGGCGTCCTCGCCGTTGATGTGAAGATGCGGTTGCTGCCACCGACGGCGAGACACCGTCGTTACAGCTCCGACGTTCCATGGGAATCAAGACATTATGTTTTTTTCAGCAACCCCTAATATCCAGAAAATGGTTTACTTTCCATGAGGCTTCGTTACATTTAAAACAGCCAATAAAACTCAATCAAAATTGAGAATCCCGAAACATTCCAAACAATCTGGACACAATCGACAAAAAAGGAGTTGCATGATGACGGCATCCAAAACAAATCCGATTATCAATGGGACGACGCTGGAACAATGGCCCTCCGCTAAAGGGCATGTCACAATTCCGGATGGAATTACGGAAATAGGTGATAACGCCTTCAACGGTTGCACGAAACTTACTGGCGTCACAATTCCAAACAGCGTCACAAGAATCGGCGAAAGAGCCTTTTATAAATGTACTGGATTGACCGGCCTTGTCATTCCTGACAGCGTTGAGGAAATTGATGATGAGGCGTTTTATGGTTGCACAGGAGTGACCAGCGTCGTCCTCCCCTGCGTTGACACACTCGGTTTTGGATCATTCTTCGGTTGCAGGGGAGTGACCAGCCACAACATTCCCAAAAGTGTTCTGGCATTTGCCATGACAGGTGTCAATAGTGCGTCGCTTTACGATGAATTGTCCAAGCAACGCTGATTTGTGAATGTTTATCCTAAAAAAGAGGTTATCATACAAAAATAATTGTAGGTTTTAACCGCTTTTTTAGGTTAAACGCCAAGGGAATCGGGCCATGGCATTATGTGTTATATTTTTATAGCAATTGTGGACAAGATACAAAAAGGGGAAAGCAAAGGAAATGGATGAATTGAAGCAAATCAATGATGATGTTATAAAGAAAAGTTTGGAATTTCTTGACAATTATTTGGAAGAGTACCGCAGCGGTCCACAGTCAGAATGGATTAAGAAATATTTCAGCCAATATAATTATACTGTGGATGCTTTTATCGAAGAATTAAGGAAACATGCGTTGAGTGGTCTGAAAAGGGGGCTGGAGTTTTTGAACCCAACAAGATTATCTGACAAAACAGTTGAAGGTCAAAGTAAATGTCTCATCTGGTGGATGAAGCTGATGATGCGTAGAAGAATAGAAAGCAAATGGTTCAACATTGAGCGTGAACCTCAGGCTTCAATCGAGTATTCTCTTACAAACGCTGGCAAAAACTGCGATTATTTCAGAGAACTGGTACCGCGAATATTCAAGTTCCACCGTGAGTCGAAGCAAGGCATCTATGGTGCCCATGTCATGGGGGACTTGCCGATTCTTTTCTTCGGTAACCTCAGGAAATATCTCCATTCGGATATTCGTATCATGACATTGGGACAGATGCCGCCATGTGACGAGTTCTCTGGGGAGGTGAAACGTTTCCGGGAATCGGAACCGGAACATGACTACACCCAATTTTTCCAACCTATCCCGATGCCATGGGAGGTCAACATCTACCTTGGCGTCTGCAACAGCTATTTTTGGCGCAATCCCAACTGGGGGTATTTCAAGAAATTCACCCCTCTACTGGAAGAACTTCTGGGCAGTTATATCTGCGAACCGGATCAGCAGGAAGCCTCGAAAAAGAAATGTCTTACGATGTGGGATGAATTATGTTTGCCATGCAATATCGCCGTCCATTTCAATGTCAATACGCCACTTGTCCTAGACACTCCATGGGAGCATCTGGAGGAGAATGCGAAGTCGGCCTTCAGTCTGGAGGAGGAGTTCCCGAAGACGCTTGACATACTCAATCCTGACATTATCATCTGCGACTTTGACATAAGCGAAACATGTTTGGCCAAGAATGCAAAAAAGGCAACCATTCCGCAGGACTGGGAACTCTCTGAAAAATATATGAATATGCCCGCATACTCGTTCGGAAACGACAAATATATTTTGGAACTTTCTGGAAATTAGTAGGTTAAAACAGTGAAATTGCCATCGCCAAAGGCATCATGGAAATCGGAGAACTTACTTTCGCTGAATGTGGATTGACCGACAACATTGTCATCGCCAGCATAACGAAGATCCCGATTGTGCGTTGTCGTTCCAGCGAAAAATGATAGTGGCGGTTGGAAAATCGGGGAGGAAAAAATATATTGTAAAGAATGGAAAGGCAACGAAGTTGTCCTGTCTTTAGTCCTGAGAAGGGATAGGACGAGGTGAAATGAATGAGAGAATGGCAATTTTGAAGAACAACAAGCTGATAGGGGGAAAAGATAATGATTTCAACTGACGCAAATGGCGCAATAATCAACGGGACGGTTTTGACGAAATGGCCTTCTGCCCAAGGGGACATTGTCATTCCTGATGGAATTACGGAAATCGGCAAAGGTGCTTTCGAAAATTGCATTAACCTGACGGCCGTCACCATCCCCGGAAGCGTCACGGAAATCGGTTCCGATGCCTTCCGTGGCTGCACGGGCCTGACGACCGTCACCATTTCTGGAAGCGTCACGGAAATCGGCAATCATGCCTTCCTTGGCTGCATGGGCCTAACGAGCATCACCATCCCCGACGGTGTCACATATATCGGCTATTGGGCCTTCGGGTCTTGCACTGGCCTGACGACCGTCACCATTCCCGACGGCGTCGGACTCGGCGAGCGTGCCTTCTGTGGCTGCACTGGCCTGACAACCGTCACCATCCCCGGAAACGTCAAAATAATGGGTGAAAGCGTCTTCGAGGGTTGCACTGGCCTGACGACCGTCACCATCCTCGACGGCTTCACGGAAATCAGCGAGTATGCCTTCTGCGCCTGCACGGGTTTGACAACCGTTACTATTCCCGGAAGCGTCACGGAAATCGGCAATCATGCCTTCTGTGGTTGCACTGGCCTGACGACCGTCACCATCCCCGACGGCGTCACGAAGATCGGTTATGGTGCCTTCGCGGATTGCACGGGCTTGACAACCGTCACCATCCCCAGAAGCGTCACGGAAATGAACGAGCATGCCTTCGAGGGTTGTACTGGCCTGACAACCGTCACCATCTCTGGAGGCGTCAAGATAATCGACCTGCCTGCCTTCCATGGTTGCACTGGCCTGACGATCGTCACCATCCCCGACGGTGTCACGGAAATCGGCGAGTATGAATTCTTTGGCCACAAGGGCCTGATGAGCGTCACCATCCCCGGAAGCGTCAAGATAATCGGCAAGGGTGCCTTCTGTTATTGCACGATCCTGACTAGCGTCACCATCCTCGACGGCGTCACGGAAATCGGTGAGTCAGCTTTCGAGTATTGTACGGGCCTGACCAGCGTTTCCATCCCCGACAGCGTCACGGTAATCGGCAAGGAAGCCTTTAGTTGCACGGGCCTGACGAGCGTCACCATCCCCGACAGCGTCACGGTAATCGGCGAGGAAGCCTTCAGTTGTACGGGTCTGACGAGCGTCACCATTCCTAACAGCGTCACGAAAATCGGCAATTGCGCCTTTGACCACTGTGACAACCTAAAAGAAGTTAAGGTTTCCCAAAAAACGAAACTGATGGACAACGTGTTTCCGAATGGCTGCAAAGTAATCAAATACTGACGTGCCCTATGGAGGTAGCCTTCCATCCTTGATAGGGTGTTTTAGAAAAAGCGTTAAATGGCCGTTAAGGGGGTATTTTTTGCATTTTTTACAAAAATTACCCCCTTAACGGCCATTTAATGCGATGCGGTGAGGTAACGACGGCGTCCCGCCGTTGGCAGGTGGGATGCCGTTATCACAACCGACGGCGAGACACCGTCGTTACAACCGACGGCGAGACACCATCGTTACAACCAACGGGAGACGCTGTCGTTACGCTCGACGGCGAGACGCCGTCGTTACTCCATGTAGGAGTTCGGCGGTGAAATCCGCCGCCGCCTGCGGCGAAATGGCGGTTGCCTTGACGAAGCCGCTGCCGGAAATGACGCCGTCAGCGGCATTTGCGGCGGCTTTGGCCGCTGCCGCCGAAGCAATGCCGAAGCCGGCGGCGACTGGCAACGCCGTGTGCCGTTTGATCATCGCGATACGTTCGGCAACTTCCGGCGGCAGCGTGTCGCGCGCTCCCGTAACACCCGCCACATTAATGTAATAGACAAATCCCGTCATGCCTTCGACGATTTTCGCGACGCGGTCTTCAGGCGTCAACGGCGAAACCAGCGGAATGACGTGAAGGCCGTGCGCACGGGCGGGTGCGAGCAGTTCATTGCGTTCTTCCAGAGGCAAATCAACGGGCAGAATTCCATCGACGCCTGCTTCGGCAAGCTGTTGGCAGACAGCGTCATAGCCAATATGCAGCAACGGATTCATGTAGCTGAACAGAATCAGTCCCGTCTGCGGATATTTTGAACGCAGACGTGCGGCGAAGGCGATGGTTTTCGGCAATGTCATGCCTTCCTTGATGGCGACTTGCGAGGCGGCGGAAATGACTGGTCCGTCCGCCATCGGATCAGAGAACGGGACGCCCAGTTCGATGATGTCCGCGCCTTTTTCAATGGCGGCGCAGACAGCCTGTTCACTCTGCTCCTCCGTGGGATAGCCGACGCTTGTGAAGATGACGAGCGGCTTGCGGGCCGCGAAAATATTAGCGATTCTGTCCATGATTTTCCTTGTATTGTTTGATGTTGTCCATGTCTTTGTCACCACGGCCGGAGAGATTTACGACGATGATATGGTCGCTTCCGTGTTTCGGCGCCTCGCAAATGGCGTATGCCAGCGCGTGGGAGCTCTCGAGCGCGGGGATGATGCCTTCAAAACGGCAGAGCGTGTCGAAGGCGGCGACGGCTTCGTCGTCGTTGGCGACTTTGTATGTGGCGAGTTTTTCATCTGCCAGCATGCAGTGCTCAGGGCCGACGCCTGGATAGTCCAAGCCTGCTGAAACAGAATAAGTATCTAGCATCTGGCCATTTGCATCTTGCAGGAAGTATGCTTTCATGCCATGCAGGATGCCGACTTTGCCGCCATTGATGGAGGCGGCGTGCTGCCCTGTGGCGATGCCCATGCCGCCCGCTTCGACGCCGACGCGGCGGACCTGCGGTGTGTCTTCGAATCCCGCGAACATGCCGATGGCGTTGGAACCGCCGCCGACGCAGGCGACGACTTCATCCGGCAGACGGCCGCACATCTCCAAACATTGACGGCGCGTCTCCTTGCCGATGACCGATTGGAAATCCTTGACCAGCATGGGATAAGGATACGGGCCGGCCGCCGTTCCGATCAGATAGAACGTCGTGTCGCTACAGGAGGCCCATTCGCGCAGCGCGGCGTTCATGGCATCTTTCAACGTGGCGCCGCCCTCCGTGATGGAACGGACTTTCGCACCTAGAGCATGCATTCGATCGACATTCGGAGCCTGCCGCGCCACATCGACGGAGCCCATGAAGATTTCGCATTCCATGCCGAAGAGCGCAGCAACGGTCGCCGTGGCGACGCCGTGCATGCCCGCGCCTGTTTCGGCGATGAGCCGTTTCTTTCCCATACGGCGGGCCAGCAGGGCCTGCCCCATCGTATTGTTGATCTTGTGTGCGCCAGTATGGTTCAAATCCTCTCGTTTCAAGTAGATGCGAGAACCGCCAAGATGCTCCGAAAGCCGTTTGGCGTAGTAGAGCGGCGATTCGCGGCCGACGTAGTGTTTCAGCAGATCATCCAGTTCCGCGCGGAAGGCGGGATCGTCCTTTGCCTCAAGATACGTCTGGGCGAGTTCACGCAACGCCCCCGTCAGCGTTTCGGGCACGTACTGCCCGCCATAGATTCCATAATGCATATTCATATTCTATTCTCCTTGTTGCGCAGGGCAGAGCCTGCACATCTTCATGCTCGGCAAAGCCGCCGCATCTTCATGCTATTTTATGATTTTACAAAGCTTCTTTATCTTCTCATGATCTTTGATGCCTGGAATGGATTCCACGCCGCCCGCCACGTCGATGCCGACAGGATGGACGACGGCGATGGCCTCCTGCACATTCTCCGGTGTGATGCCGCCCGCCAGAAACACAGGACGCTGACGGGCCAGTTCGGCGGCGCATGACCAGTCGCATGGCTGCCCTGTGCCACCGCCTGAATCGGCAACGATGATGTCTGCAGGAAAATCCATGGCCTCTTGAAGATCTTCCAATGCATTCAGATTGAATGCCTTCCATATTTTCACATCTTTCAGGCGCATGGCGTATTCCGGCGTTTCATGACCATGCAGTTGCACGGCGTATGGATGGATGGCGTCGATGATGGCCTGAAGCTTGCCCAGCTCCATATTTCTCACGACAAGAACGCTTTTTGATGGTTCCGCCGCCGCGAAAATCCGCTTGGCCTGCCCTGTCGTGACATAGCGTCTGGAAGTTTCCACAAGAATGGCGCCGATAAAATCCGTACCATTCTGCATGGCGCAAACCGCGTCTTCCTCCTGTATGATGCCGCAGATTTTCAACAACATAGCAGCAACTCCTTCAGTTTCAGGCCTGGATGTTCTGCTCGCATGAGCGTCTCGCCGATGAGAAAGCCTTTCGCTCCCGCCCCCGTCAGCCTGTCCATGTCCGCACGATTTCGGACAGCGCTTTCCGCGATGGCGACACGGTCTTTCGGAATCGTGCGAATCAATTCGGCAGAACGTTCCAGCGATGTTCCGAACGTGCGGAGATCACGGGCGTTCACGCCGACCAAATCCGCCGTCACCGCCGTCTTCAGCTCTTTTTCTGAATGTGCTTCACCAAGAACATCAAGTCCTTGATTATGAGCAAATTCCAGTAATTGAACAAACCGTTCGGCCGGCAGCATGGCGGCGATGAGCAGGACGCATGACGCGCCCAACGCCTTCGCTTCAAGAATCTGGTATTCATCGAAGATGAAATCCTTGCGCAACAACGGGATGGAAACCGTTTTCGCCGCAATGGCCAGATTCTCTTCGCTGCCGAGAAAGTAGTAAGGCTCCGTCAGAACGGACAATGCGGTCGCACCATTTTCCGCTAGTTCCGCTGCCAATGATGTCACATTCAAGTCATTGCGTATAAGCCCTTTGGATGGTGAGGCCTTCTTCAGTTCGGCGATGATGTGCACGCCATCACCGCGAAACGCGTCGGCGAATTTCGGCTTGGCGGGAGCCTGTGCGGCTTGTTCAGCCAACACTTCCATCGGCAGGGCGCGTTTGCGATTTTCCAGCCTTGGCTTCAGCTTTTCAACGATTTCAGCGAGAATGTTCATGCGCGGCTGGCCTCCACCAGCGTCTCCAGTTTGTGGAGGGCGGCCTTCGTGTCTATAGAACGTTCCGCCAATGGGATACAGTCTTTCAAACAATTTCCAAGCCCTGCGACAAAACAGGTGGCGGCGGCGTTCAGCACGACCATGCCGCGTCTGGCCGTATGGTCGTTGCCGTCCAGAATGTCGCGCAGGATAACGGCGTTGTCGGAAGGCGTGCCGCCGGCCGTGTCGCCTTCCGTCTCTTCGGAAGGCAGCAGATCAGTCGGTTCGATGACGCCGTAGGTGATATCGTCGCCGTCAAGCTGTGCGTAGTCCGTCGGGGCGGTGGCGGAGATTTCATCAAGTCCGTCGCGGCTGTGGACGACCAACGCGCGCTTCATGCCAAGGCCGCGCAACGCCTCCGCGAACAACGGGACAAGCCGTGCGTCCCATACGCCGAGCACGATGCCTTCGGCGTTTGCGGGATTGGACAACGGACCGAGCAGATTGAATATGGTATGGACGCCAAGCGCTTTGCGCAACGGCGCCACCTTGCCCATGACGGGATGGAGCGTCCGCGCGAAGAGGAAGCCGATGCCGTCGCCGTCGATGGCATGTTCGACGGCGTCGCGCGGCATGTCCAGATTGTAACCGAGTTCGGCCAACACATCCGCCGCGCCGCTCTTGCCGGAAACGGCTCGGTTGCCGTGCTTTGCAACGGTAACACCCGCACCTGCCGCGACAAACGCGGCGGTTGTCGAGACATTGAACGACGCGCCGCCGTCGCCGCCTGTGCCAACGACATCCACGCATGGTTTGGCGACATGAATCGTATCGGCGTGTTTTCTCAGATATTGCGCCGCGCCAATCAGTTCGGAGACGCTTTCGCCTTTCATTTCCAACGCGGAAAGAAGGGCTCCCGCCTGCGCGTAGTTGTCGGTGTTCGCCATTTTGTCGAGCATGTCGGCGGATTCCTCTTCGGTCAGATTCTGCCCGTTCATGACTTTTTTCAGTAAATCCTTCATGGTTGTTTCTCCTTGCTACCTTTATGTAAAATGGTTTTCGCTGTTTAATTTGGCATTTCCAAGGGCGGGACGCCCTTGCTACCCCTATAGATTTAATATTCTCCACGGCAACGATTAAGAAAATTCATCAACTGCTGGCGGCCAGCCTCCGTCATGATGGATTCCGGATGATACTGGATGCCTTCGATCGGCAACTCCTTGTGGCGGACGCCCATGATTTCATCGTCTTCGGAGCGAGCCGTGATTTCAAGGCAGTCTGGCAGCGTGGCCTCTTCCAAGGCGAGCGAATGGTAGCGGACGGCTTTGAAATCCTGCGGGACATTCTGGAAGATGCCTTTGCCGTCATGGTGAATCGTGGAAAGCTTGCCGTGCATGATGCGTTTGGCGGAGACGACCTTCGCGCCAAAAGCGTGGCCGATGGCCTGATGGCCGAGGCAGACGCCGAGCATGGGAATGCGTCCCGCCGCCACATGGATCAAATCAAGCATGCAGCCTGCGTTTTCCGGGCGGCTCGGGCCGGGGGAGAGCAGGATGCCGTCCGGCCGCATGGCCATGATGGCGGCTACGGATGTCTCGCGGTTGCGTTCCACCACCATCTCCGCGCCAAGGGAGCCCATCAGGTGGACGAGATTGTAAGTGAATGAATCATAATTGTCAAGAACGAAAATCATTTGAGGTTCCTCCCTGCGAATTCAACGCTTTTGAAAAGGGCTGCGGCTTTGTTGATGGTTTCTTGGTATTCGTTTGCGGGTATGGAGTCATAGACGATGCCCGCTCCCGCCTGCACATGAATCTTGCCGTTTCGTGCTTCCAATGTACGGATGGTGATGGCCATGTCCATGTTGCCGTCGTAACTGATGTATCCGACGCTTCCGCCGTATGCCCCGCGTGGTTTTGGCTCCAGTTCATGGATGATTTCCATGGCGCGGATTTTCGGCGCGCCCGAAAGTGTTCCAGCCGGGAAGGTGGTCGCCAAAAGATCGAAGGCGTCGTATTTCGGATCAAGCATGCCCTCCACGTCGCTGACGATGTGCATGACGTGTGAATATTTTTCGACCGCCATGAACGATTTGACCTGCACACTGCCGATGGCGGCTGTTCGGCCGATATCGTTTCGGGCCAAATCGACGAGCATGAGATGCTCCGCGCATTCCTTTTCATCATGGAGCAATTCGTCCATGAGACGGCGGTCTTCAGCAGGTGTTGCGCCACGTTTGCGTGTTCCCGCAATGGGACGAACAGTGCTACGGCCATTTTCCAATTTGACAAGCGTCTCCGGCAACGAACCGACAAGCGTCTCTTCTCCCAGTTTGAGATAGAACATGTAGGGAGACGGATTGACCAGACGCAAGGCGCGATACATCAAAAACGGTGGGATGGAGGTTTCCGCACTAAAGCTCTGTGATGGAACGACCTGAATGATTTCCCCTTCCGTGATGTATTGCTTGGCTTTTTCAACCATCTGCTCAAAATATTCACGAGTCATCTCAGGCTTCAGATGGACTTCTTCTTCCTTTTCCAACTTAATATGCTTGACAACAGGCGTTTGGATGCGATCAACAAGCGCCGCCACGCGTTTTTCACCAGCGGCAAAGGCCGCGCGATGGTTGCCGAAATTGTCAAGATGGATGTTGACGATAACCATCATCGTGTGGCGCATGTTGTCGAAGGCGATGATCTCGTCCGTCAGCATGAAGGCGCAAACAGGAATGTCCAACGCCGATTTTGGTTCAGGCAATTTTTCAAACATATTGACTGCTTCATAGCAGCAGTAGCCGATGGCACCGCCAGGCAGTGGCGGCAGCAATGGATCGCGGACGACTTTCTTGCCGGAGACCAACGCGCGGAGGGCGTCCAGCGGAAATTTGTCGTATTTCAGTCGTAATCGCTGGCCTGCTACAAGCATGAATGGTTCTCCGTCCTCCACAATGAACATCCCATGCGGATGGACACCCAAAAACGAATAGCGGCCAAATTTCTCACTGTTTTCAACGCTTTCCATCAGGCAGACATTTTCATCATCGACGAATCGCTCCAAAACCGACACAGGCGTCTCCATGTCCGCCGGAAGTTCCTGAAACACAGGAACAATCACACCTTTTTCCGCTAACTGCTCAAATCTCTGGTAATCTGTTTTCCTCATCATGGCTTTTTCTCCCGTTGACTGAAATGGACACAAAAAAAAGACGGACTGGCATGGCCAATCCGTCTTTACACTTGTTTTTCGGGTTTATTTTACCCGCACAAAATCAAACCACAAGGTAACGCGGCGTTGGCCATCGTTGGCCACGCCACCACCAAGCTTGTGATTGAATTGTGAGGTTCGTGTTCATTATGTCTTGTTGTTGTTTTGATTGGAAACTACAACAAAAATAAACAGAGATTTTGAAAATTCAAATAATTGTTTGAGAAAAAAATCACTTTTTTTCAGAGGATGTATTATATATATAGTAGCTCAAACAGGATTAGATTTGCTGACAAGCCGTCTCAGCCAGGAGGTCGGCGTGACGAGTTTGCCCGCGATAATGTCGTCTTCCGTAATGCGATGCATGAAGACATAGCCGCCTGCACGCCTCGCGAAATCATGGATGATGTAGATGGAGCCGTCTGGCGCCTGCTTGCCGTCCGGATAGGCGACGTCATGATCGACTGGATCCAATGTGAGGGCGTATGGCCACGTCTTGCCGTCGTCTTTCGACAGCCAGGCGGTCATTTTCGCTCGTTTGGTGTCGCTGTCGTTGTTGACGAGCAGGAGGTTGCCCGACTGGAGACGGCGAATGAAGAAACGCGAATCAGGCCCTTTGATGTTTGAAAGGACAGGTTTTGACCATGTGAAGCCTTTGTCATACGAGCGGCTGATGGCGACGCCTTTATGGACACGCATATAGCAGACGAGACTGCCGTCATTGTGTTCGACATAGATGTGTTCATCAAACGTCGCGGTTGCGCCGCCCTCAATGTCGTGCATATCCACGAAGCCACGATATTGGAACGACTTGCCTTCATCCGTCGAGACGACCATCCATGCGCCTTGCACGACATTGAGCGACTCATGCTTGCGATATTTATCACCCGTCCAGACGGAGCACGGAAAGGCCCATGTGCCGTCGGAGAGGACGGTCGGTTTGTCCATCATGACGCCGTTGGAGATGCGTCGCGGCGACGTGAAGCGGAAGTCCGCCGGATCGTCGTCCGGATTTTCGAGTTCGGATATCCATGTTCCGACGATGCCGTCCCAAACGTCCCAGCTGCCGCTTTCGCCGCCGCAGCCCTGCCCCCAGATCCAGAAGAACTTGCCGTTCGGGGCGATCCACAAATTGGAATCGAAGGCGCGGACATCCGGATGGGGCGGATCGACGACGGCGACGGCATCGGACCACGTCTTGCCGTCGTCGTCGCTGACGACCATCATGACGTAATTGTCACGGCATTCCGTCGTTCCGCCCGCATACCAGACGGCGAAGAGCCGTCCTTTGGCGGTGCGTTCCATGCTGGGGATGCCCTGATGGGTGCGGAGTTCGGCGGCGGCGTGCGGGCCGGGCTTCGTGACGGGCACGGGATCAAGGGAAGCGTAGGTGAAATTCATGGGAAGAAGGGATAAAAGCGATACAAGGGATACAAGGGATAAAAGTGATACAAGGAAAAAGCGATAGAAAATGTGGGAAGCCACACAGGATTGCGCCCTTCCCGATGCCGGTCGCACAGGATTGCGCCCCTCCAGATATCATTTGATGCCAAGGTTCTTGGCGTGGAATTCGATGGCTTCACGGATGTGGGTGTCCCAGAAGTCCCAGTTGTGGTTGCCCGGATATTCATTGTATTCATGCTCAATGCCGAGCTTCTTGAGGAAGGCGGAATATTCGCGGGCTTGCGGGAGAAGCCAGTCTTCGGTGCCGTGGTCGATTTTGACTTTCGGGACAAGACCGGTTTTCAGGCATTCCTCCGTGGCGGTGAACAAGTCGAACGGGCCGCCCGTGTCCTTTTCGCCGACCATCGCCCTGTATTCTGCTTCGCGGCCGGGCGTGCTGAATTCGTATTTCACATGGCCGTAGGTCAGGCAGCCGGAATGGCAGTTGACGGAGCAGTAGCGGCCCGGATTGCCCATGGCGAGACGCAGGGCGCCGTAGCCGCCCATGGAGAGGCCGCCGATGGCGCGGCCGTTGCCGTCCGTGCGGGCGTGGAATGTCTTTTCGATGAAATCAGGCAGCTCCTTGGCGATATGTTCGCCCCAATGCGGGCCTTGGGCGTGGTCGGTGTAGAAGCCGCGGCCGCCGTCGGGCATGACGACGATGAGCGGTAGCCCCGCGACATAGCATTCGATGCGTGTGCGGCGCATCCAGATAGTGTTGTCGTCGGAAAGGCCATGAAGGAGATAGAAGACCGGATACGGGCCTTTGACATCCGTGTCCGGCAGAAGGACCCATGTGTTGACGGCTTTGCCGAGGACGTTGCTGAACCAGTGCAGATCGCAGAATGACATGATGCGCTCCCTATTTTTTTATGGTTGGTTTGCTTGCGAAAGATGAAGTTGGAGATAATCTAGAATAAGAACAGGAGTTTTCAACAAAAAAGCAAAAATGTTTTAGGAGAAGTACGATGAAAATCATTGACGCGCATAACCATCCGGACTGGCACGGCCACAATCTTGAACGGTTTCTGGCAAACATGGATCAATACGGCATTTCCAAGACATGGCTTTTCAGCTGGGAATGCGAACGGAACGAATATTCGGAATCGACGGAGGCCGTGATTCCCGCGCCCGTTCTCGGCACGACGACGGGCCCGATTCCTTTCGCGCGCTGCCTCTCCTACGTGGAACGCGCCCCCGAACGCTTCATTCTTGGCTATGCTCCGGACGCGCGTGACCCGCAGGCCTCCCGCAAGCTGAAGGCCGCCCATGACATCTACGGCGCAAAGTGCTGCGGCGAAGTCAAATGCCGCGTCATGTACGACAATCCGGACTGCCTGCGGCTGTTCCGCACGGCGGGCGATCTCGGCATGCCCGTCACCCTCCATTTCGACTACGACTTCCAGCCGACGCTGAACCATCCGCGCACGGAATGGTGGGGCGGCAACATCGACACGCTGGAAAATGTCCTGAAGGCCTGCCCGGACACGACGTTTTTAGGCCACGCCCCTGGCTTCTGGGTCCATATTTCCGACGACGATATTTGGAAGATGGCCCGTTATCCGAAACCGGGCACACCTGTCGTGCGTGAAGGGCGCATTCCGAAGCTGCTGCGGAAATATCCAAACTTGTATTGCGACATTTCAGCAGGCTCCGGCAATCTCGCGTTGAGCCGCGATCCTGAATACGCTGTCGAATTTCTGACGGAATTCCAAGACCGCATCTGCTATGCGCGCGACTATTTCGACAACGTCCACCAGACGTTCCTGAATTCTTTGAATCTGCCGCAGGAGATCCTGCAGAAGATCTACGC
The DNA here is from genome assembly GCA_017964325.1 of Victivallales bacterium. The sequence continues at coordinate 31,071 of JAGCSE010000203.1, forward strand.
AGGCAATGCGGAAAGGCTGGTGAATTGATTCACTGCGGCCGCGTCTGCGAGCAATGGTTCTTCAAGAACTCTGTAATGGCGGGTTTCGCCATTTTACTTGAAGCGACTTGAAGAACCATCGTCGTGAAATCTTCATCCGTGGCATTAAATTCAACTCCGTTGACATCAAGAAACACGATTGCCGCCATTGCGCCTGTCCGCTTGTTTCCATCAATGAAAGGATGGTTTTCCACAAGATGAAACAAGTAGGCGGCGGCCATTTCGTAAATGTCTTTATGGAGCATGACGCCACCGAAGGACATCTGCGGCATGGCGACTGCTGATTTGAGCAGATTGAGATCCCTGATGCCAGAACTTCCACCAAAATGCACCAATTGGTAGAGGTGAATTTCCAAAACATCTGCCAACGTGAGAAATACCGGCTGATCTGTCATTTGGCCAGTTCCTCGAAAGATTTGCGATAGCGTTTTCCAATACGCTCAATGGAAGCGTGTGTCGCCGTCAGTTGTGCTTCGTCCCGTACAGGTGTCAGAATCAGCGCCGTTCCATCCGTGGTTATATCGAATGTCGTGTTGATATCCGCATTGAGGAGCTCAAGTATCGGGCGTTCGATGACAAGAGCGGCGCTATTTCCATGACGTGTAAGCGTTTTCAGCATAGATAAGTTCCTTTTCTAATTTTTGTTATCACAATGTTGTTACAAAGATAATACGAAGGCCCACAATTGCAACACGTGATACAAAAAAATCTAGAAATCGATATTTCGTGAAATCTCCAGACAAACGTTATTTCCGTTATTATCTGGCTGGAGATGCCAGCGGATTTCCACGAGCTTGCGGAGGAAATGTTCGTCATGGCTGACGAGGAGGAGCGCGCACGGACAGTCCGCCAAGGCCTCCTCAAGGCATTGGATGGAAGGAAGATCCAAATGGTTCGTCGGTTCGTCCATGATAATGAGATGCGGGCCGCGGTTGACGCCGAGAGCGAGAAGGATTTTACGGATTTCGCCCGGGCTGGACTGTTCGCTTTCCAGCAGACGGCCTGGACGGGAGCCGAGTTCGCTGACGCTTGTCATGACGCGGCCAAGCTGGTCTTTCGGAAGGCGCGCGACATCCGCAAGAATGTTGCGCGATTCGGCGGCGGAAATCTCCTGCGGGATGTAGATGAGCCGTTCTTCCGGCACGTTGACATGCTTGAGCAACTCCTTGATAAGCGTCGATTTTCCGAAGCCGTTCGGCCCTGTCAGCGCGACACGATCCGTCGCGCCAAGCATCAATTCCGGAAAATGAAGCGTGCGGCCACCGCCGAGCGGAAGTTCGCCGGCGGCGATTTTCAGAACGTGGTTTCGCGTCGAGCAGCCGTTGTCCTCAAGCCAGAATCCCATCTTGTATTCCTTCCGGATGTTTAGGCCGTTTCGCGAATCATCCAATTTCTGCGCACGCTTGTTGAGCGCGGCGCCCTGTTTCATGCCCCATTCGTCTTTGTTCGAGAGCTTTGCGAGACGGCGTTGGAAACGGCCGTCATGGTCATGCAACGGCGCGATCTTGTTGCGATCATTCTTGTGTTCGGCGGCCCGCTGCTGGGCGGCTTCGCGCGACTGCTGGGCGGCTTCGCGGAGGCGTCTGGCGGTGCCGCTGGCCTGATCGTACTTTTCACGGGCGTCCGCCTGTTCACGGCAGTCTTCCTCCATGCCGACGGTCACGCCGCCTGAACGCATGACGGCGTTTGGCGGGAAGATGAACAGGCATTGGCGGCAGAGGGCATCCAGCAGTTCGCGGTCATGGCTGACGAGCAGGCCGACGCCACGGAACTGACGAAGACTGTCGATGAGCAGACGCCGTGCAGTCGCGTCGATATGATTCGTCGGTTCGTCCAACGCAAGCAGTTCAGGCTGTTTCCATAAAGCGACGGCGATCTGCGAGCGTTTCCGTTCGCCATGGCTGAGCGTGTCCCAACGGTCATGCCAATCAAGAGAAATGTTGAGCTTGCGGCGCCATTCATCCGCTTCGAAGTCGTCGGATTCCAGAAACTCATGCCAATCTTCCGGCGGATCATCCGTCCGTTGAAGGACATAGACGGACGAGCCGAGCTGATGGATCGTTCCGCTGGTCGGCTCCAAGTCGCCGGAGGCGAGGCGGAGCAACGTGGATTTTCCGCAGCCGTTCGCGCCGACGATGCCCGTCCAGCCGGGCATGAAATGCGCGTTGACGTTCTCCAACAGCGGATTCAGCATGCTCGGATAAGTAAAAGAAACATTTTCAAATCGTAGAAACTGGCGCATATTTCCTTCTTTTTTCCCCTTTTCTATTGTTTTTCTGACAACCCAATAATATAATATGGCAATTTGTTTATGCTTGATTCAACCAAACCCAAAATAATATTAGGAGATGTTCATGAGACATACAATGCCATTGATGTTCATGCTGCTGACCAGCGCATGCATCGGCGCGCAGCCCGTCGGCGAGCGGCCATACGAAATGGACTGGGCGAACCGCATGGAAGACGACCATCCGCAGTTCGAAGATTTTGAAGCGGAGGCAGTTTGGCAGACGGAAGGCAACGGGGCCGTCGCGACAGCCGAACGGTCCCGTGAACAGCAGCTTTTCGGCGACTATGTCCTGAAACTGGCGTATCGTGCGGACGGGCAAGGCACAAAGACGGTCACCGTGCGACCGCCCGTGAAGAAGGAAGTTCCCGCAGATTTCGACGCCGTCGGCCTATGGGTCTATGGCAACAACTGGTATTGGGTTCCGGACGCGGGAACGCCTCGCGTGAGCATTTCCGTCTTGTTCATGACGCCCGACGGAAAAGAGACGGCAATTTTCCTCTGCACGGTCGGCTGGAAGGAATGGTTCCTCTGCCATAAACGCTTAACCATTGCGGAACAGAAACTTCTGCATCAGCCGGGCACCGTGTTCTCCGGCATTCGCATCACGAACACAGGCAACAAGGAAGGCCGTTTTCTCTTTTTCGACAGCCTGACGTTGTTCAAAGAAGAATTCAAACCATTGTCGTTTCCGCCGCGCGCACGGCGCGGCATTGCGTTGTTCCCCGGGCAGGATCCAGGCGTCAACACGTTGCAGGACAAGATCTTGCCGTTTCCAAACCGTGAAGACACAATTCTGCCGGACAGCGCCGCGGACGGTTCCAAAAACGCCGTCGAACTGAACGGCCAGACGGCTGTCTTCAGCTATGACGGAAGCGATGGAAAATTGTCGATTACGTATGAGCCGAAGACCGGCAATTGGACGGATTTCACCGCCAAATGGAATGACGAACCGCCTTTCAAGCCGTTGCAAAACGGCGGCGTCCTCTTCCCCGGAAAGGGCGACGGCGAGCTTCCCGACAAGGCGGAACTCAAAGGAATCCAGCAGGTTGGAAACAAAATCACCACGCAATGGCATGTTGCGAAAGGCGGCGTGGAGGCGGATGTTTCCTACACGTTCTCGCTGCGCGGCAAGACGCTGGTCATCGACACGATCGCGAGAGGCGGCAAGATTGGCGGCGTCTCCTACGGCGGCGTGACAGGGCTTGCGGACATGAAGGATGTGCGCATACCGTATTATTCCTACGGCAGCAGCATCGCGCCGGCCGTCGTCATGGCGAAGACGGGCAAGTCACCGATATTCGTGTCCGGCCATACGGACTGGTATCTTTCCAACGCGAGCACCGTTCTAGGCGCGCCAGCCGCCAAGGCGGCAATGGCGTGGATGAACGGCGGCGTCTCCTACATTCCGAAAACCAACGGCGAACGCAACGATGTCTATGAACGCTTCTTCGTGACCATCGGGCCGAAGTTCGAAGAGCATCTGCCAAACATCCCAAACCCGCAGTCACCGTGGAAACATGTGGCGGGA
>JAGCSE010000204.1 GCA_017964325.1 Victivallales bacterium
CGTCCCCTACACGGGCATGATCGTCTCCACGCGCGAAAGCCAGAAGACGCGCGAACGCGTCCTCCATCTCGGCATATCGCAGATCAGCGGCGCCTCCAAGACAAGCGTCGGCGGCTATGCGGACAACACGCCCGAAGCGGAGGAATCCGCCCAGTTCGATGTCAACGACCGCCGCACATTGGACGAAGTCGCCCGCTGGCTCATGGAGATGGGCTACATCCCGAGTTTCTGCACGGCCTGCTATCGTGAAGGCCGCACAGGCGACCGTTTCATGGCGCTCTGCAAGTCCCAGCAGATTCTCAACTGCTGCCATCCCAATGCGTTAATGACGCTGAAGGAATATCTTATGGACTACGCGACTCCCGAGACCCGCGCCATCGGCGAAAAGCTTATTGCGCAGGAAATCGAAAAAGTTCCCAGTGAGAAGATCCGCGAAATCGCGAAACGCCATCTGCAGGAAATCGAAAACGGACAGCGTGACTTCAGATTCTAAAGAGAAGAAAAATATGAATACCACCGCATCGTCTGAAAGACTGCACATCGGCTTCTTCGGCAGAAGCAACGTCGGCAAATCCAGCCTCATGAACGCCGTGACGGGACAGGACATGTCCGTCGTCTCCGACACGCGCGGGACGACGACCGATCCCGTCCTCAAGTCCATGGAACTGTTGCCGTTAGGTCCTGTTGTCATGTTCGACACGCCCGGTCTTGACGATGATACGGAGCTCGGCGTCCTGCGCATGCGCAAGGCTCGCCAGATGCTGAACAAAACGGATCTGGCCGTCATGGTCATCGACGCGACGGCTGGCGTGACAACGGCGGATAACGAAATCCTCAAATTGATTAAAGCCAAGGAGATACCGTGTGTCGTCGCCGTCAACAAGGCGGATCTGGCGACGCCGTCTATCTCCGTGGACGGCCTGCCGACAATCGCCGTCAGCGCCGTGACAGGGCAAGGCATTTATGACTTGAAGGAACTCATGGCGAAAACGGCTCCGAAAGACGACAATTCCAACCGCGTCATCGGCGATCTGATCGAAGCGGGCGACGTCGTCGTTCTCGTGACGCCCATCGACGCCGCCGCCCCGAAAGGGCGGCTCATTCTCCCACAGGTCCAGACGCTTCGCGACATATTGGACAGCAATGCCATTGGCGTCGTCACAAAGGAGACAGAACTGGCGCAGGCGTTGGCGAAACTGTCGGCTCCACCGAAGCTGGTAGTGACGGATAGCCAAGTATTTGGAAAAGTCGCACAAATCGTACCACGAGACATTCCGCTGACATCGTTCTCCATCCTCTTCTCCCGCTACAAAGGCTACTTGATGGGAGCGGTAAAAGGTGTCAAAGCATTGGACAATCTGCGTGATGGCGACATCGTCTTGATTTCCGAAGGCTGCACGCATCACCGCCAATGCGGCGACATCGGCACGGAAAAGCTTCCGAAACTGATCCGTAAGCATTGCGGAAAGGACGTGCAGTTCGAATTCACGAGCGGCACGGGTTTTCCAGACGATCTGTCCCGCTACGCCGTCGTCGTCCATTGCGGCGGCTGTATGCTGACGGAGCGCGAAATGCACTACCGCGCCAAATGCGCGGACGACCAGAACATCCCCTTCACGAACTATGGCATCGCCATCGCCCATATCACAGGCATCCTGCAACGCAGCATCACGCCATTGCATTTATGAGTTTGGGAACATGGGATTGACGAGAGACGAGAGATGAGCGACGAGAGACGAGAGGAAACGACGAGCCCAACAGACAAGAAAGAACTTTTCAGCAACATCGTCTCACGTCTTCTCGTCTTATGTCTTTGTCTCACGTCTCATGTCTCACGTCAAACCACGTAATGGCAATGCCATTGCGCCTTGCGAGAGCAACGGAAATATTTTTTCAATAGTATCACAAACGCTTTCATGAACATTGTCTTTTTATACCTTTATCTTATAGCGGCCATCATCATCGGCTGCCTGTGCATCCGCAAAATCAAAACGGCGGCGGACTATTACGTCGCCGGCCGCAAGGCCAGCGCCATCCAGATCGCAGGCTCTTTGCTGGCGACCATTCTCGGTAGTTCCGCCATTCTCGGCAGTATCGATTTCGCTGCGCAAAAAGGCTGGGCCGGAGCATGGTTCATGCTATGCGGCGCGTTCGGCCTGTCCATCCTGTTCTTTCTCGTCAAGCCGCTTGCGAAATTCAAAGGCTACAACCTGCCCGCCCTGCTTGGAAGCTTCTACGGCGACGGCGTGAAGAAGCTGTCGGGAGGCGTCATCGCCATCGCGTGGCTTGGCGTCATCGCCGCGCAAATCATCGGCGCGGCGAAAATCACGACGGCCGTCATCAATGTCTCCTACCTACATGCCGCGCTGGCCATCGGGCTGACACTGACGTTCTACACGGCGATGGGTGGCCAGCTGTCCATCATCAAGACCGACATTCTGCAAGTCGTTCTCATCATCGTAGGGCTTGTGTTCATTACGGTTGGCATTCTTTTTCGCTGCGATTATTCCTCCGCCAATGCCGCCCCTATGATTTCCGAAAAGTTCAGCTGGATGGATTTGCTTCTCATGCTGTTCACGTATTCAAGCACTTACGTTGTCGGCCCGGACATTTATTCACGGTTGTTCTGTGCAAAGGATGAAACGACTGCGAAAAAAGCCATCATTGCATCCGTTGCACTGCTCGTTCCGATCGCCTTCATGCTCGCCTTCATCGGCATCCACGGCACAAAATATCAGGCGGACGGCAACGAATCTGTCTTTTTCGTCATCATCAAGAAGGATTTTCCGCTGTTCATCATTCCGCTGTATTTCTCCATCCTCTCTGCCATCATGTCGTCTGCGGACACGACGCTTTTCACGGCAGCGGAACTGCTTTCTCAATTCTTCCACGACGAACTGGATTCGCGGAAAAGTGTCCGTCTGACGATGGGCTGCACAGCCCTCCTTGGCATCTTGGCAATACTGATTACGCTAAAATTCAATTCGATTCTGAAAGTCCTTCTCATGTCGTTGGGAACATACGCGGGTGCCTTTGTCATTCCCGTCATCTGGGGGTTGCTCGGCCAGAAATCACGGCGGCCGTTCGTCGTCGCCGCGATTATCGTTGGCGGAAGTATGACATTGCTCGGCAAATTCCTTTCAGGGAACGCCAGCCACGCCGTCATCCTGCTGGCCTTCGCCGCCAATCTCGCCTTGCTGCTCCTCGGCAGGACGAAACAGGCCGCCTCCTGATTCACAGAAGACGGTCTGCCATACAACAACGCCTTGTTCTTATTTCTTGTCAAGAACGGATTGGATTTTCTCTTTTGTCTCCTTACAGATCGCCTCCGTCGTCTTGTCCACATTAGGCGTAATCGGCGGCAGGAAGGTCAGTTTCACCGTCTTGCCAAAGGAGGGGAAACTTTTTCCTCGCGGCAGGACGTCGAACGCGCCGTCAATAACCACGGGCACGACGGGCGCCTTCGCGTTAACGGACAGCTGCGCGAATGTCAGATAGAATTCGCCCATCGAACCGTCCATGCTCCGCGTCCCTTCCGGAAAGATGGCGACGGATTTTCCGTCCTTCAACGCCGATTCCAACAGGCCGATGGACTCCCTAAGATCGCCGTTGAGCTCCATCGCGACGATGTTGTGGTGTCTTGCGAGATAACCGGTTATCGGACCATCGACAAATTTGGAGATTGCGTAGAAATACGTGTCATGGTAGCGTTTGCCGTCGATGGCGGTGCTGAGATAGAACGCGTCCAGAGAGCTCTGGTGGTTTGGCGCGAAGATGCA
>JAGCSE010000205.1 GCA_017964325.1 Victivallales bacterium
ATGAACAATAGCCAACCAGATTATTTCCTCCAGATGGAGGGTATTTCGAAGCGTTTTGGACCAGTCACCGCTTTGCATGACGTGACGTTTTCCGTGCGTCGCGGGACCGTCTGCGCGCTTTGCGGCGAAAACGGCGCGGGAAAATCGACGCTGATGAAAGTGCTGGCCGGTGTGCATCGTCCGGATGAAGGTCGGATTATGTTGGACGGCAAGGAGATGCGTTTCGCCGATCCGAAAGACGCGTTGGCGGCGGGAATCTCCATGCTCTATCAGGAAGTGGAGTTGGCAGGGCATCTGACTGTCTATGAAAATGTCTTTCTCGGCCGTGAAATTCTGCGTGGCGGGCTGTTGCAGCGCATCGACAGCGATAAAGAAATCCAGACGGTTCGCGAACTAATTGAGAAGAATCATTTCCAGCTTGATCCGATGGATATTGTCGCGGAACTGTCGCCGGCCCAATGCCAGTTGGTCGAATTGCTCAAGGCGATGCTTTCGGGAGCGCGGCTGATTGTGATGGACGAGCCAACCTCCGCCCTTTCCGAAGGCGAGGCGGCCACGCTTTTTGAGATCATCCGCCAGTTGAAGGCGCAGGGCATCACCATCATCTATATTTCACACCGTCTGGAGGAAGTTCTCGCATTGGCGGACGACATCTGCGTATTGCGGGACGGCGCGGTCGTCTTCGGAGCTCCCGCTTCGGAACTTACGGTGGATACGTTGGTTCGGCAAATGGTCGGCCGCGAATTGTCGCAGTATTATCCGCCGCGTGAATCCAAACCAGGCGACGTGCTTTTCGAAGCTCGCGGATTGACCACGGAACGGATCCACGATGTCTCGTTCAACGTTCGCGCAGGCGAAATCGTGGGGATGGCGGGGCTCGTCGGCGCGGGCCGTAGCGAAACGGCGCAGGCGATTTTCGGCATCGACAAATTGCTTTCAGGCGAATGCCTGCTGGAAGGGAAGAAGCTTGACATCCGTCGGCCGGCGGAAGCGATCGCGGCGGGAATCGGTTTTCTGACGGAAGACCGCAAACGCACAGGGTTGTGCACGGAATTGCCCTGCAGCTGGAACATCACGCTGCCGAACTACAAACGGCTGGGAATGGGAAGCCGTCTGTCGCTTGCCCGTGAACGGCAGGAATGTCTTGAGCTTGGCCAGAAGATGCATGTGAAATGGCGGCAACCGGAGGATCCCGCGTCGTCGCTGTCGGGCGGAAATCAGCAGAAGCTGTTGGTTTCACGCTGGTTGCAGGCCGATTCGAAGTTCTTGATCGTCGATGAGCCTACGCGTGGCATCGATGTCGGCGCCAAGGCTGAAATCTACGCGTTGCTCAACGATCTGGCCGCCGCAGGCAAGGCGATCCTGCTGATTTCCTCCGAACTGCCTGAAATTCTCGGCATGTGCGACCGTGTGTTGGTCATGCGCGAAGGGCGTCTCACCGCCGATTTGAAAGTTTCGGAGACCAATGCGGAAGAGGTCATGCACAAGGCCGCCGTGTGACATATCATCAATAATAGTAAAATCTAAATATACAAGTCTGCCATTATGAACAAGCTAGCCAAACAATTGCTGCCGTTTTCATCGTTGCTTTTCATCATCTCGCTATGGACGTTTCTTGAGCCGGATACATTCCTGACATTCCAGAATTTCAAGAATGTTCTAAGCAGTTCGGCGGCGAACGGAATCATCGCCGCAGGAATGACGTTTGTCATCATTACGGCCGGCATCGACCTGTCGGTCGGCTCCATGCTGGCGATGTGCGGCATACTTGGCTCAATTGTCATGTTGGTGCTTTCCGGAGCGAACTGGACGCAGATTTCCGGCGGCGCGGCGGTGGAGCTTGGCGGCTTCTCCATGCTGATCGGCACGCTGATTGGCATGGCGGTCGGCGCATTGTGCGGCTTTTTGAATGGCGCGTTGGTGACGCGACTGAAATTGGCGCCGTTCATCGTTACGCTTGGTTCCATGAGCATCTTCCGCGGCATCTCCCACATCATCAATTCCAGCCGCCCCATCTCGGTCTCCGCATATAGTTGGCTGGATACGGGAAGCATTCTGGGCATTCCCGCCTCCGTGGTCATCTTCGCGGTGGTGCTGCTCGTCATGGGCTATGTCCTTAAATATACGCCATTTGGACGTTACACCTACGCCATCGGCTCCAATCCGCAGACGGCCTACCACGCCGGCGTGAACGTGGATAAGATGCTCGTGTGGATCTACACGATTCTCGGCGCATTGGTCGGGCTCGCCGCGATGATCATGACGTCGCGCGCTTCCAGCGCCCAGCCGTCGGCGGGGCTTTCATTGGAATTGGACGTCATCGCGGCGGTCATCATCGGCGGATGCTCGCCGAGCGGCGGCAAAGGCACGATGCTGGGAACGCTTATTGGATGTCTGCTCATCAGCTTCCTGCGCAACGGCTTGACGCTGCTGGGCGTGGTCGCGCAGATCCAGTTGGTCGCAGTCGGCCTGATTATCATCATCGCCGTCACAAGCGACCGCCTTGCCGCTAAGAAATCGTGATTTAGAACCACTAATGAACGCGAATGGACACGAATAATGCCTCCCCGCCGGGGCCTACAATCTACAAAGAATTTTGTTGTTGATTATGGAATCTGAATGCTGAAAATGTAACGGCCACCGGCGGCTCGGCGGATTCGATGCGCTTCGTGGGGGGGCTTGGAGAACAAGAGTAATGAAGCGTTTTCTCAGCAAAATCTTCTTCTGGGATGAGCCTGAAAAAGGTGCGTTTTTCGGGCTGACGCTGATGCTGTTTTTGATTTGGTGCGGCGTCTCTCTGTTTTGTGCATGTCTGGTGATCCATAGTCGGATATTTTGGTTTGAATGGTCGCCATTTCTGTTACTGGCAATCGTTGTTTTGCCGTCTTTGTATATTCTATTTCTTGTGAGCAAAGGACTTGTGAATATGCAGAGACGGACGCCGCACTTCTGGAAACGATTGCTGAAAATGCTGTCGGCGACTGCGGTGTTGACGTTGTTCTGCGCATTCATTACATTTGGACTGCTTCCCGTTGGACAGGGCAACTCGATTGTAGCACTTGTGCTTTGGTTTGCATTGGGGCTGGCTATATTGGGAACAGGGTATCTATTCCGTCCTATCGTCCATCCCGCGAAGCTGCCGTCTTGTCTTCTTGGCTGGTTGGGAAGCTTTCTTGTGTTTTCCACGCTGTTGCTATATGCGGATCCGTTTACGGTAAGAGGTTCTGCGCCGTTCAGTCATGACGCATGGCTTGGCGATTCCATCCCGTATGTCAAAGCTTTCTGGAATTGGTTCGAGCTGAACGGGAATGGCTGTTTCTGGTTCACGTTGGCTGGCTTCGTGATGGTCGCAGTCGCCTATGTATTGTCATGGAACATACTTGCAAAACTTTCAGGTAGAACCATGAGGCAATTTTGTGGAAGGAGCATCTTTTACCAATGGGCAGTCATGGCGGGATGTTATGTCGTGACGCTTTTGTTTGCATTGTGGAATACATCCCAATATCACAAAGCCATGCAGGAGTTGGAAACGCATTACGGCCATTCAATGACGGGAGCAGAACTCGGTCGTTTGTACTACGATGGGCGGACACCAGATCCAGATTATTGGAAAAAGGTGGAATCGTCCCTAAAACAATATACGGAAAAATATGAAAAAGAGATAAATAAAATCGTAGATTATGACTATGAGTTTGAGCGACATCCATATACCGTTCTGCCGAAGGAGCTTTATGAAAAGCGCCGAAATCTTTTCCAAACCTATGTGGCGTCTGTGCGGTTGGATGAGCTATATGGTTCACCACTGCCACCGAATCAGAGGGACTATGCCAACAGTTTTTTGTTGGGAATGGAGCATCCAGAACTGTCAAATATCCGACAGTTGGCCCGTATTGAAGAGCGCCGCTGTGATTATGCCATTGATTCAGGTGACTTTAAGACAGCCGCCGAAACCATCGCGCATGTTGACGTCCTGTGTGATTATCTTAGCAAAGACCATTATAATATTAGTTATTTTGTATGGAATGCCATCGACATCATTCATGACGGCATGCTTGCCAAGATATTGGAATCTGGACTGGCTTCGGGCGAGTGGCTGGAGGAACAAGCGAATCTGCTTCAATGGCGGGAGAAACGGTATGTTCAACGGGAGAGGATGTTTCTGTATTCAGAGACGGTTGTATTTCTTGATTGTTTTCACCGCATAGCGGATTGTGACTATGGGATCAACGACAATGATGGAGTCAAATACACGATAAAATACAACTCCATACGGTTCTTCTTTCCGCAGGGCTGGTGGCTTGCGGCCAAAAGCATGAGAGTTTTTGCACGGGTGATGAAGATCGATTCGTCCGACCAATTGCCAAAAAGGGCGATTGGCAATGTGTTGGTGGACATGTTCTGTCCTGCCACTCATGTTGGCGAAAAAATTCGAGGAAATACCGCCCATCACCGTGTGTTGCGTGGTTTGATTGCCGCAGAATTGCAGAAACGACGCACGGGGAGCTATCCTGATGCGATGGAAGGGCTTCCCGTCGATCCGTTTACTAACCTGCCGTTGAAATATTGCAAGGGGGCATGTCCAATTACGCGGTATCAGGTCAAATGGCTGCCCGAAAAGGAGTGTGAAACTCTTGATGATGATGAAAGGTTTGCAAACGTTGTTGGAGGACCCGACGGTGGCTACTGGAAGTTCGAACCGAAGGAGGAGACCATCGAAGCCGTTCAAATCTGGAGCGTCGGGCCGGATGGCGTGGATGACGCTTTTGTCTCCAGAAAAGGCGATGATGAATCGGGTGGACGAAGGCCGGATGACATACGGTTCATTATTCCAATACGGTGAGATTGAAAGTTGCTATTCCTCCAGGCTTGACATCAGCAGGAAATCCTTGAAATGGATATGGCGGACTATACTGGTGGAATAGTCGAGTTCATCGTTGCTGATGAGAATCTTCTGTGAAAGCGGATCGATGTTTACAAATGCCTTGAATTCACGTTGATAGGCTTTGTCATCCGCAACACTGTAGGCGACTTGGATGTAATACTTCTTATTTCCCTTTTGTGCAAGAAAATCTATTTCACGAGAGCCGTTGACATAAACGCTGAGCTGATAGCCCATGTAAATGAGTTCATTATATACGATGTTCTCAAGGTTGTGGTCCAGATCGTAGCGGTTGTCGAAACAGCGCAAGGAGTTCAGCGAGACGTCGCCATCATAGCATTTTCTGTAAAATGCGAGTTCCTGCTTGGTCTTCGTGGAATACTGCTTCAGTAAATCAATGGCATACGCCATTTCCAGGTAACCGAGGTATTTGGAAATGGTGTTTTCAGAGCATTTCATGCTTTGTTTTAGGGCCTTGTATATGGAGTTTACTGAAATAATCCGTGCGTTTGAACGAAGGATGAAATCCGTAACGGCGCGGAACATGGCTCCCTTTCGGATTCCAAAACGGACAATTATATCCTTGTAGATGATCGTCTCATTCAAATCCTCCAGATAACGCCGCAGAGCGTCCCCTGAAAATTCAAGGCGTTTCGGAAAGCCGCCCCATACCAAATAGTCAATGGGAGTTATCTCCTTCCCAAGTTCCTTTGCGTATTCCAATAACTCACGGTAAACGAATGGCCGTATGCGGAATGAGACATAACGACCGCTCAACGACTTGACGTATTCCTTTGAAAGCAGTTTCGAATTGGAGCCTGTGACGAATACGGAATCTCCATGGAGTCGTAGCGATTGGCATACGTCTTCCCATCCTTCTATCTCCTGTACTTCATCCATGAGCACATAGCATTTGCCAGCTTGCCGATTTGCTGCGACATATTTCATGATGGCATCGGCGTCGGGAAGGGCTGTCCGTGTTGCAAGATCCTCAAATTCAAGATAGATGATATTTTCGGATCGTGATTTGAGCTCGTTTCGGACCTGCTGCATGATGACGGATTTACCGCACCGCCTGATGCCGGTGATGACCTTTATCAAATCGCTGTCATAAAATGGACGGATCTGCTCAAGATAATGTTCCCGCAAAATCATTGTCTTTCCTCCTTTGGGGGCAACTGAATCAATCATTTCCCTTAATGTACTGCGAATTTTTTGTTTTTCAATAAAAAATTCTCATTATACTGCAAACTTTTATTATTTTGAAGAAAAGTACTAACTATACTGCGAACTTTTTAATATAATGGAAAAAGTTCGCAGTAGGCATAGAAAAATGCAGTTTTTTCGGGGGGTAAATGACCGTTTGCATCATCGGTAAATGCGAGTATATTAGCGACTGTCAATTGATTACACGCATCATGCAGTGAATGACATGCACGACTTATCGACGGATATCACCTTTGCGGGGGAATTGTGGCGTTCTTGCGAGCGCAATACATAGGGATATGCCTGCCACAGGCTGCGCGCCACTACGGGCGCTTGCCTGTGGTTATGCATGGTTTCGCACTCCGTGCGATGCCGCTTCGCGACAGAATCCCATTGCCGGACAACGACAGCCTCAACCAAACCATGCAGTTTTTTGTCAAAAAAATAACTATGACCAGCACAGTATATGTATCCACAATTGAGAAACGGCCAGAAGGGGCTTTATGGCATTTTCTGTTCATGATGGTATATTGGAAAAACGACATGATTCAAACACCATCACGGAGAAGCACATGACGCAGGAAATGAACATACGGCTTGAACGAATCGGAACGCTG
>JAGCSE010000206.1 GCA_017964325.1 Victivallales bacterium
GCAGATCGATGCCGCCCGGAACCGTGTTCGGCGCGAAACGCATCGTGACAACGGCCCCCTTCACGGGGTCTTCGCCATACGTGACTGGAGTTCTCCAACGTTCAGGATGAGCCGACGTAAGACAGTCCAGCTTATATGTTTCAAACATGGCCTGAGCGGACAGCATTACTGACATTCCAAGCAGAAGCGGCAGGATTTTCATGAGTAGCCTTTGGACTCAAGGATTAAGCAAATCGTGCGATGATGGATTTGATGTCGTCAGCGGTATCCTTCAGCGATGCAAGGCTCGGCGAGACTTCCGAAACCAGCGGACCGTCATACCCTGTCTTCTTCAGTTCACACATGATGGCCTTGAAATCGCATGCGCCTTCGCCAAGCCGTGTCCACTGGCCGTTCAACGGGCCGCCTTTCCAGTCCTTCATGTGGACACGTTTCACGAGCTTGCCCAATGTGCGCACCCAGTGCTGCGGATACTGGAAGACCGCCATGTTGCCCGGATCAAAATAGAAACCGACATGGCTGCTGCCCACTTCGTTCAGGAAGTTACGCATTTCCAACGGACTGAACAAAAATCCGCTCCACACGAATTCGACAGCCAGCGCGACGTTCAGCTTCTCGCAAATCGGCGCCAATGTCTTCAGATTCGCTACGGCGTTGTTATAGGCGTCTTCGTAATACAGATCCGGCGTGAAACGGCCCAGCGTGTGCAACGCCGCCGTCGCGCCGAGCTTCGCCGCGCATTCGAGCGCCCACGCCGTCTCGTCGATGCACTCCTTCGCATTGACGGGATCCAACACGAGATTACCTTTTGAATTGGCGATGGTGATGGATTCGATCGGCAGGCATTTTTCATCGGACAACGCCTTGAAAGCCTTCAAATCGGCATCCGTCGTGTTGTAGTTGAACGACGGACTCTTCGGCTGAATGCTCAACTCAACTGCTTCATAGCCAGCGTCTTTCACCTGGCTGAAAAAATCCTGCATGGAAAGATTCGCCAAAACCAACTGCGATATGGAACTATGCATGTTGTTTCCTCCAATTTTGTTTTTTATCGCTTTAGTCCTTTATGTCTCTTTCGTTCCTTTTTCATTTTTCAATAGAATAAATCGCCGTCATCGCGTGGCTTTCGCCCGGCTGGATGGTGCGTGCATCTTCCAATGCGTTGCAAGTCTCCACGCAAATCATTGTCTTATAGGCATCCGGCGTGTAGTCGGACAGCGTCTTCGATTTCTCGATCCATGGATTCCAGCAGACGGCGGAGTCGCTGCCAGCCGTCGCGACATGAATCGTGCGACCAGCCTTAGGATCGAGAATCTGGAACGGACCGGGAGCGTGCTTATAGACGCCGTCGATTTCGCCTGTGACTTTAATCATGCCGTCGTTGTGGCGCAAGTCGTTCGCTCCGCCGACTTTATTGAAAAAGTCCTTGTCTTCGAAGCCCAGAATCGTAATGGCACTGATATCATTGATCAGGAAATACGTATGGATGGCCTGCGAAATCGTGAATGCACGGCTGTCCGTATTCGTCGTCTTCAACGTCATCGTCAGCTTATCGGCGACAGTCACTTCCAGTTCCAATTCAAAGTCATACGGCCAGAATGCCTTCGTCTCATTGGAACTTTTCAGCGTCAATGTCACCGCCGTACAGTCCGCGCATGCGCTTTTCACGCCGCCGAATTCCCACATCAACTGGCGTGCGAAGCCGTGCATCGGCTTGTCGCCGCCGTCCGGATGTTTGCCGAACCACGGCCAGCAGATTGGTGCCCCGCCGCGAATTGGAATGCCCTTCACATAACGGCTGGCGGGACTTACAAAAATCATCTCGCTGTCTTTCTTCGGAATGTAGGAAACCAAATGACCGCCCATCAACGAAATCTCCGCCGTTGCGGCATCGTTCACAATCTTGACCGTCGGCAGTCCGCCGCGTCCTGAAACAACTTCACATGATCCCATGATTGTTTTTCCTTGTTATTTTGGTAATTTTCTGCGTTAGCAACACTTTTTATCTAATGTATCATTCCATCCAAAGAAAACAATGGAAATGACCAATAAATTAATTTTTTTCTCTATAAAATCAATCCTTGAAGATAATTAAGAATTATGAATTATAAATTATGAATTAACTTTTAAACAAGCAACGAGACGGTTGTCATGTTGCTGTAATAGTGGCATGGTCATCTTGCAATCTTCCGTGGCGTGCGGACAGCGCGGATGGAAGGGACAGCCTGCGGGGGGATTGGCTGGCGACGGCATCTCGCCTTTCAAAATAATGCGTTCGCGTGGCGCACGGCCTGGAATTGGAGCCGATGACAACAACGCCTTCGTGTATGGATGTATGGGCGATTCCATGACCTGCTCGACCGTGCCCATCTCAACAATGTGTCCAAGATACATGACGGCAACACGTTGTGAAATGTGACGGACGACGCTGAGGTCGTGTGAGATAAACATGTAGGAAAGATTGTGTCGTTCGCGCAAATCCATCA
Organism: Victivallales bacterium; assembly: GCA_017964325.1. The sequence continues at coordinate 2,487 of JAGCSE010000206.1, forward strand.
GGAGGTTGATGACCTGCGCCTGGACGGAGACATCCAATGCGCTGACTGGTTCGTCGCAAATGACAAGCCCAGGCTTGAGGGAGATGGCGCGGGCGATGCTGATGCGTTGCCGCTGGCCGCCGGAGAACTCGTGTGGATAGCGGTACATGCTTTCTTCATCGAGTCCGACTTCACGCATCAGGCGGACGGCGGCGTCATGCTGTGACTCGTTTTGCAGAAGATTGTGATGCTTAAGTCCTTCTGTGACAAGCTCCATAGCGGTCATGCGCGGGTTGAGAGAGGCATACGGGTCCTGAAAAATCATCTGGCAATGGCGGCGGAATTGACGGCGTTTCGATTCGGGCATCGCCGTGAAATCCTGCCCCTCGAAGATGACTTGTCCGGAATGGACTTTTTCGAGTCCGAGAATGGCGCGGCCAAGCGTGGTTTTGCCGCAGCCAGACTCACCCACGAGCCCAAGCGTTTCGCCTTCGGCAATGGACAATGAAACGCCATCGACGGCCTTGATGTGTCCCTTCACCAAGTTCAGAATGCCTTGGCGGATTGGGAACCAAACGTGTAAATCATTGACTGTTAGTATGTTTTTCACGAATACTGTAGTGTTTTGAAAAGGTTGCGGCGGACGGCTTCGCAAAGGAAGACAGTGGTGGCTTGTGCGGCGTTTAGCGATTCCGCATGACCAGGCATGGGAATGGTGACGGGAATGCCAAGAGATGGGTCGCTGACACCGTTGGCTTCGTTGCCGATGACAAGGGCGGATTTCTCGAAGGAAAATTGTGATTCATCGAAAAGGGAGATGTCCGCTTTGGGGAGCGTGACCCAGAGTCGCTGTCCGCCGATTGATTTAAAGTGTTGGGCAGCAATCGCCAATGAATCGAAAGAATGGAGGGTGAGCACGAATTGGGCACCCATGCCTGCACGAACGACTTTCGGTGCGAATGGGTCGGCGCCACCTTTGACAAGCCAGACTTGTGTCAGGCCGACGGCCCATGCCGTACGGAGGATGGTGCCAAGGTTGCCTGGTTCCGAAATACGGTCGAGAATTAGAACAAACGGATCATCAAGTTGTTCTGGTGGAATGACATGTGGCTTGTTGAGAATGGCGAGGACACCTTGTGGGGTGGGGGTGGAAGCTAGTTTGGCAAAGTCATTGTCCGCAATGATTTCTGGTGTGATCTTATGGTTGGCGGCGAGCTGCGTCAATTGTGCGGCGTCGGATGATTTTGCGAAGGAGGCGGAGAAAAGGAGGGAGTCGAGCCAATCGGGCCGTCTGTCAATGGCTTCGCGGCAGCAACGCAGGCCTTCGGCGATGAACTGGTCTGTCTTGCTGCGGCCATGATGATTCGCCGTTGCACTGCATATTTTACGCAAACGATTGGTGACAGGCATGATGCTACTCTTTTGGTAGGACGTGGAACGTGATACACACCCAATGGCAGACGGAGCCGCCAAGCACAAAAAGATGCCAGATGAAGTGCATATACGGAACTTTGTCCATGATGAAGAAGACGACACCGAGCGTGTAAGTTATGCCTTCCGCAAGAAGCAGGACAAAACCCGTGTGGTTGAGCGATTGGCGGAGCTGCGGAAAGGCGACGACGATCATCCAGCCCATGATGAGATAGATTGGCAACGTGAGAATGTCGGACCATTTAGGCGTACAGAGGCAGGAGATGAGTATCCCTGCAACAGCGAAGCCCCATTGGAGGCCGAAAATCGTCCAGCCTGTCTTTGGGGGAAGCACCATAAGAACGAATGGCGTGTAGCTGCCCGCGATCAGCAGGAAGATTCCACAATGGTCGAGAATCTGGAAGACACGTTTCGCACGAAAGTTCGTGAAGGCGTGGTAGAGCATGGAGAAGGTGTAGAGGAGAATCAACGTCGTGCCGAATATGGCGCAGCTAGTGATGTCTTTCGCGGTTCCTACTTGCGCGGAGAAGACGCACATGAGCGTCAGCCCGACGATGCCGAAGATGACGCCGATGAGATGGGAGATGCCGTTGGCCCACTCCTCGCCACGGCTACGATGGAACTGCTCCAAACACATCTGAAGCCAGCTATCGTGTTTGGAGAGTTCCTTATCTTCTTGGGATGGAGTGGGCTGAGACATTTTAATGATTAATGATTAATGAGTAATGAGTAATGAGTAA
>JAGCSE010000207.1 GCA_017964325.1 Victivallales bacterium
AGTCAATATGGAGGATGGTATGAACGAGGAAGAGGCGGATCTGAAGTGCGCACTGGAAGATTTGCAATGTGAACTGCAAGACCTGAGAGACGACATTCAAGATGAGATTGAATCGGCCATTAGTGATGCTATAAGCGAATACTTCTCTGAAGGAATTGAGGATTTTCTGGCCACTCATCAGTTTGTGTTAAAGGATGGGACCGTTGTGCAGACACGGCAAAGAACCAGAGTCATGGCTCCTGATAAAAAGAAAGTGCTTATCTGCTATGGAGGAGCTAAGGTTGTTGGCAGTGCCTTGCATATACAAACTCGCGTGAGCTCGTGGGAGGATCTTTATACATATCCAACTGAGAGCGAAGCTATTGCAGCACTTCAGAAACTAAACAACGGCATGGAGCAAGGAGTGTCTCTGATTGAACTGTGAACGCCTCCCTTCCATATGATTGTACAAAACAATGAAATCATTGTCAATTAGCATTTTATTATTAATGGTATCGGTTTCAACGGCCTTTGGAGAAAAGAAAATGGAAAAGAACGGCTATGGTCACATGGTGTTGGATTACTACGTGGAGCGGTTGCGGGCGATGCGCGCGGAGCGCCACGAACGGTTGTCGAAACTGAAGACGAAGGAGGACGCCATCGCCTACCAGCAATATGTCCGCGGCGTTGTCGATAAGGCGTTCGGCCCTTGGCCTGAACGAGTTCCGTTGGACATCCAATATGGTGAGACGTTGCAGCGCGACGGCTACCGCATCGAGAAGGTCTCTTTCAACAGCCGTCCGAACTTCCGTGTGACGGCCGATTTGTACATTCCGGACGGCCTGAAAGGAAAGGCTCCGGCCGTGTTGGGATCCTGCGGTCACGGCATCGAAGGCAAGGCGACGGATACGTATCAGTCGTTCAGCGTGCGGCTTGTGAAGAACGGCTTCGTCGTTTTGCTTTACGATCCGATCCAGCAGGGCGAGCGCGACCAGTATGTGAATCTGGAAAATCGCGGCGTCGGAAAAGGCTTGTGCGACGCGCATAACGTCATGGGTAAGCAGCTTGAGCTGCTCGGCGAGAATTTCTGCGGATGGCGCGTATGGGACGGCCGTTGCGCATTGGATGTCCTGTTGTCGCGGCCGGAAGTCGATCCGACTCGCATCGGCATGACGGGCAATTCGGGCGGCGGCACGCTGTCGGAATGGATCTGGGCGAACGAGCCGCGTCTGACGATGTGCGCTCCAAGTTGCCATGTGACAAGCTTTTTGACGAATCTGGAGAACGAATTGCCGACGGATGCGGAGCAGTGCCCTCCGGGCGTAATCGGCGCGGGTTTGGAGATGGTCGATCTGATGTACACGCAGGCTCCGAAACCGGTCATGCTGCTCGGTCAGCGCTATGATTTCTTCGAACGCCGCGGCCTGAAGGAGGCGTATGCGGATTTGAAGGCGTTCTACAAGCTGTTCGGCGCAGAGGACAAGGTGGAACTGTTCATCGGGCCGACGCAGCATGGCTATTCGAAGCACAACCAAGACGCGATGGTCGGATTCTTCCGCCGCGTCAGCGGAATGGAAGGCGAACAAGTCTTCATGGATCCTGTTCTGGAATCGCAGGATACGCTGGCCGTCCTGCCGGAGAAGAACGTCGTGAAGGCGGGTTCGACGCCGATTCAGGACATCATCCGCGAGAAAGCTGCCGCGTTGGCGGCAGCGAGGAAGCCAATCGCCACGAATGAATGGAAGACGCTTTTGGGCAATGTGTTGCAGCTGCCGGAAATTCCCGCCGAGCCGCCGCATTTCCGTATTCCACGCGCGTTGAAGGTTGCCGGCAAGACGTGGGCGCGCTATGCAGTGGAGACGGAAGGCAGCGTCCGCGCCATCATGCGGAAGCGCATGGTGAACGGCGGTCTGGCGAACTCGTTGGACGTGGAGGAGGAAGTCTGGCTGTATCTGCCGCACACGTCTGTCGAAGTGGATGCGAACGAAAGCGAATTCATGAAGGGCGTGAACGCCGATGGCGTGTTGTATGCCGTTGATGTCCGCGGACTTGGCGAATCCATGCCGGAGGAGCCGTACGGCGGTTTCTTCCAATCCTACGGCATGGACTACATGATGCACTGCTTCGGGCTGATGTTCGGTGAAAGCTATCTCGGGCGGCGCGTCTATGACGTGCTGCGCACGATGCAGCTCCTGAAGGCTGAAGGCGCGAAGAAGATCCATCTCTATGGCCGTGGGCAGGGCGCGATCATCGCGGCGTTCGCGGGCATGCTCGACGACGCCGTCGCCGATGTGACGTTGGCGGACACGCCGAAATCCTTCCAGGAGTGGACGGACTATCCAGTCCCGTCATGGCCGTCCGCCATGATGCCATGGGCCGTGCTCAAGTCGTTTGATCTGCCTGACTTGTACGCCGCGTATGGCGACAGGCTGAAGATCGTCTCGAATTGGAATGCGGAAATGAAAGCAATTGACAATTAACAATTTACATTTTTCTCTCACGTCTCATGTCTCTCGTCTCATGTCAGAACAGACAATGGAAATGGCACGGGATACGAGACATAAAACATGACAAAGAACTATAATCAATCAATATATCATGGGTAGTTTTGACACCATCCGACATTTACCGCAAGCGTATCGGCGATTGGGCCGTTTTCGCCACATCGTGCGTGTGTTCTTCAAGTACGGTTTTGACACGGTGTTCGACTCCCTGCGGGAAAGCGTGCCACGTGCCTTGAAACGGCTGTTCATGCCGTGGAAAAAAGACGAGACAATTGAAATCGCCGCGAAATACAGTATGCCAGAACGTCTGCGCATGGCGTTCGTGGAGCTTGGACCGACATTTGTGAAGCTCGGCCAGCTTCTTGCACAACGTCAGGACATGATTCCGCCTGATTTCGTCCATGAATTCAGCAAGTTGCAGGACAAGGTGCCGCCATTTGGCATGGATCATGTGCGGCAACAGATTCGTGACGAGCTTGGTTGTGAATTGGAAAAGGTGTTTCCCGTGTTCGATGAACATCCTGTCGGAGCGGCTTCCATGGCGCAGGGTCATCGTGCGAAATTGGCAGACGGAACGGAAGTCTTTGTGAAGATTCAACGGCCAGGCATCGAGCAGAGCATGAGGCTGGATTTGGAGATTCTTGTACAGATGGCCACAGCCTTGGAACGCCACAGCGAGGAACTTGGATTTTTGCGGCCCGTAAGAATCGTGGAGGAGTTCAAGGATTCGCTGGAGCAGGAATTGGATTTCACGCGGGAAATGGCGAACCAAATGCGTTTCGCACATCAATTTAAAAATCGTGAAGGTATCCATATTCCAAAGGTTTATGAAGAATACTGCACAAAACGGATTCTTGTGATGGAATTTGTTCGTGGCATCAAGGCGACAAATTTAGACGACTTGCGCACGGCTGGTGCGGATTTGGTAAAATTGAGCGAACTGGGAGCGAATCTGCTGCTGGAGCAGTTCTTCGATTTTGGTTTCTTTCATGCAGACCCGCATCCAGGAAACATGATTTTCCAATTGCCATCAACCATCTGCTATATTGATTTCGGTAATGTGGGACGTATTACGGTCGATGAACAGAAATTGTTCGGCGACATGATGATGTATCTGGTATCACGTGACTTTAAATCCTGCGCCCGCGTATTGGTAGGTTTGACGGAACATGAAGGCGAGCCAGACATGGGAGAGCTGGAACGTGATTTGAGCGCATTTTCAGACCAACATTTGCATCGCCGCCTGAACAATCTTGACATCAATGCCGCTTTGCATGACCTTTATCAGCTCTGTTATCGGCAAGGATTGTTTTTAAGACCACATATCTATTTGATGTTAAAGGCACTAGCTATGAGTGACAAACTCGGTCGGGACATGAATCCCAATTTCGAGCTCATGAAGCAAATCCGACCGTTCGCGGAAAAGTTGCTGTTGGAGCAGATGAATCCACTTTCTGCCTTAAAGAAAGTAAAGGCGTATAGCCATGATTTAGGCGAACTTATGGATGATGCGCCACGTGATGTACGGCAGTTACTGAAACAACTGTTGCATGGCAAACTACATTTCGAGCATACAGTGCAGGGAATGACAAATCTGAGCAAAGTGTTCGACGGCGTGTTCAACCGACTGGCGGCGGCAATCGTGCTGGCGGCGATGTTGGTCGGCTCGTCGATTGTCGTGCATGCGAATCCGAAGCCACATTGGTATGGTACGTCCATCATGGGGCTGTTGGGATATATCATATCCGCCGTCGGTGGTTTGTTGTTATTATGGGATATGATGAAGCATAGGGGATAACCGCCTTCAGTGACGATTCTTTTTTGTGGAATAGAGAATATCTGTAATGTCATGTTTCAGCGTAAATTGGACACGCTGGGTTGCGTCCATCCCAATAATTTTCATGGGATGTGATTTTTTTTTGGATTAATTACTTGCATAAAAAAATGTTAAGAGTAAGTTAGGATAAAGTTAAAATTTTCGTATGCAGTGTCTGAAAACTGGATAAACAAAGTACTTGCTCATAGAGTCTGAAACTGTTACCGGAGGACGCTCATTGCGTAAAGAAAATGACTTTTCGGAAATTGCTTCAATCAGAGAAACTGACGTTCAGATTAGGCGTGTTTCTAGTGTTTTTGCTGGTCGCTATATCGTGTGTCGGCCTGTTCATATTGTATTTAAATACAGGGCCGAAAACGGAGCCGGAATTGACGGTCCATGCAAAGAACAGTTTCAAGAAGACACTGCGTGTTGTCGGGGATGTGGACTACAAGCCTTTCAGCTATGTTCTTGAGGATGGCAAGCCGCGTGGCTACGATATTGAGCTTGTCACGGAGCTGGCCAATCGGATAGAATACAATCTGGAACTGGAATTGATGAACTGGGACCAGGCGGTGGAGAAGCTCAAGGAGAACAAAGCGGATTTGATCATCGGGGCTGACTGGCAGGATTCCAACATCATGGACTGCGAGTTCACGGTGCCGTCTTTTGAGGAAAGCTTCACGGTATTCCAGGAAGCACCTATCAAACTGTTCAGCGATTTGTACAACAAAAAGATAGCAGTCATTGAAAACTGCGGCATGAAGGATACGCTGAAAAAATACCATCTTTGGCAGAATTGCGAGGAGTACAAGACAATCACAGATTGTGTAAGTGCCGTCATCGCCAAGAAATGCGACTGCTTCATCGCCCACCACACCATAGGCGAAGTTGGTCTCCAGAAATTCGGGGCTTTGGGAAAACATTTCCGTGGACGACTGAATTTCGCGCCCGGCCAGATGTGCTTCGGCATAGCAAAAGACAATCCCGTGCTGTTTGCGAGAATAAACACGATTTTATTGGAAATGCGTTCAGACGGCACAGCGGATTCACTGTGCCATAAATGGGTGGAGAATTTCGACCACAATATCACACTCCATGAATATATACAGAAAAATCCGAAGATGTTTTTTCTGATTGTCGATTCGGCAATTGCAGGGTTGTTAATCATTATCGTTATGTACTATTATTTGATCCGTATCCGAAAGGAAAGAAACCGTGCCATCGAGGCGGAACATGCGAAATCCTTGTTTTTCTCAATCGTTTCACATGACATCCGTACACCGCTCAATGCCATCATCGGCTTTTCCGAACTGCTTAAGAACGGAATAAGCAACGAAAACGAGCGCAAAAGCGCGCTGGATGTCATTATTTCAAGCGGCCATACGCTTCTTGAGCTTGTGAACGACGTCCTCAATATTTCCAAACTGGAAACAAACAAGATGTCGATTGTGACGCAACTGACGGATATGACGAAACTTGTGTCATCTATATTGCACTCGTTCGACATCATGGTCACTTCAGATACGGTAAAACTAGTGGGAGATATGGCCCCCATGCCATGCCTGTATGTCGATCCAGACCGAATCCGACAGATACTCAACAATCTTCTCAGCAACGCATTGAAATTTACGGAGCATGGTGAGATTCGCCTGAAAGGCAGTTTTGAACCACTTGAAGGACAGGACGAAGGGACTGGTACGCTAACGCTTTCAGTATCGGATACGGGTTGCGGCATCACTCCCGAAAATCAAAAAAAGCTCATGCGGCCATTTATACAAATCCAGACCAAGCAGGCGTTAAACGGAACCGGCCTTGGCCTCTACATCTGCAAGCAACTTTCAATGCGAATGGGCGGTGACCTTACGTTGGAGTCGGAGTTCGGAAAAGGTACGACATTCACCTTGACGCTGCGAAATGTGCGCTTTTCTTCAAAACAGTTGGAAATTGTTGAAAAAACGCATATAGAGAATAGAAACGACTTTCATAATATTCGAATTTTGATTGTCGATGACATACCTGTCAATTGTCGGGTGCTGGAGACGATGCTGAGACGTCTGGATGTCACGAATATCACAACGGCTGGAAACGGCGTGGAGGCCATGAAGCAACTATACAGCACCCCAGACGGATTCGATATTGTCTTGACCGACATGTGGATGCCTGAAATGGATGGCGAGGCGCTGATTCATGAAATACGCAAGAAAGAACGCTGGAAGACGCTTCCCGTATTTGCCGTTACAGCAGATATCGAAGCGCAAAATACGTACAGAAAATCCGGATTTACCGGACTTTTACTGAAGCCCATAAATCTTGAAAAACTTCGTTCGATATTGTCGTGACGTAATTTGCATTAAGAAAAAAGGAAGAGCGTATGCAACGTTTATGTCTAGCCTTGTTGTTTGGAATGGTGGCGGCGCAGGCCGCCGTGCGTATTCCGTTGGACAATGCGGATTTCGAGCAAAAAGACAAGAATTGGAATATCCATGACAAAGGAGAAATCACAACCATCATTCCAGAGGCTGCAGACCATGGAAACTACGGTATGCGCGTTGTGGATAAATGGACGACCAAAGGCGGTGATGCGTTCTTTACCACGAGAAAACCCATCACGGCGGGAAAGGTTTACCAGCTGAAATTCCGTGCGCGGACGACAAGCAATTCGGGCTGCGTGGCGATCCATTGGAATTTCTATGACGTAAAAGGTGTGCATCTGACATCCGTTCAACGAGGCGAGATGGTGTACCATTTTAATGCGACAAAGGAATGGCAGATGTTTTCAACGCAGGCCATGGCGCCTCCGACGGCGGCCTTCTGGGAACTGCGCATCCATACGGCGGTCGCGGGAAAGGGCGATGCCGATCTGGACAGTTTCGATTTGTTCGAACTGTCGGAAAAGGAGGCGAAGGAATATTTGAAAAACGAAGATGTCATCATACATGGTCAAAGGAAACGTGACAGAAGGAGCTTGAAGGTTGAAATGGAACAAGTTGAAGCAGTCATGAAAAAAGCGGCGGCGATGCCGCATCCGCGTCTGTTCGCAAGCGCGGAGGAGTTCGAGGCGTTGAAGAAAGAGGCGGAAGGCAACGGCATGCGCCGCCGCATGCGCGACCGTTTGTGCAGGGCGGCAGATTCATTGATGGATGTGACACCCGTGGAGCGCAAGCTGGAAGGCCGTCGTCTGCTGGGCGTGTCCCGCTCGGCGGTGTATCGTGTCTCGACGTTGGCGTTGAGTTACCGGTTGACAGGAAATGCGAGTTATTTGGAGCGTTGTATCAAGGAGTTGCGGGCCATTGCGTCGTTTAGCAACTGGAATCCAAGCCATTATCTTGATGTCGGCGAAATGACGCTGGCAATGGCCACAGGCTATGACTGGCTGTACAACGAATTGACGGAAGAAGATCGCAAGTCATTCGCGGAGGCGATCTTGCGGAAGGGCATTCTGTCGTCTGCCGCAAGTGCGGGATGGCGTCGCGCATCCAACAACTGGGGACAGGTCTGCCATACGGGCATGCTGGCCGGAGCGGTCGCGGCGGCGGATGTGGATTTTGGCGCATGCTTGAAGCAGGCATACGAAGACATCACGAACATGGCGATTCCTATGCGCGCCTACGAGCCGAACGGCAATTATCCGGAAGGGCCCGGCTACTGGGAGTACGGGACAGGCTATAACGTGTTGGGACTGGCCATCATGGACCATGCCTTCGGAACGGATTTCGGCCTGTCGGAACTGAAGGGTTTCAAGGAGACGGGCGGCTATTTCGACTATGCAACGGGACCGTCCGGCATCGTGTTCAACTATGCTGACGGCGGTGCGGGCGGCCGCAGCCGCATGGGCAGCGTGTGGTGGTTCGCGAAGCGATTCAACCAGCCAGAATTGGTGGAAGGCTTTGAACGGAAACGGTTTGAGGAATACTGCAAGGAAAAGCCACGGCAGGATTGGTTCCGTGCGTACATGTTCTTCTCGCTGTTCGAAAGGCCAGAAGGCGTGGAAGCCGCTGTCAGCAAGAGACCGCTGGTATGGAACGCTGGCGGCCCTGTGCCGATCGTCGTCATGCGCAACACATGGGATGATGAGAAAGCGACGTATGTCGGCCTGAAAGGCGGCAGCCCTGGCGGTCCGCATGGCCACATGGACGGCGGCTCGTTCGTGCTGGATGCCGCCAAAGTCCGATGGGCGTGTGAATTAGGCGCGGAAGGATATCACCGCATTGAGTCCATGGGGCTGAATTTGTGGAGCGCGGCGCAGGACAGCGACCGCTGGAAACTGTTCCGCCTGAACAACAAGAGCCATAACACGCTGGTTATCGACGACCAACCGCAGATTGTCAGAGGCTTCGGCACGTTCGTGGAAATATCGGAGAAGCCCGCATACGCCGTCATGGATTTGACGTCATTGTATGCGAAGGACTGCCAGTCGGCTATCCGCAAAGTGGAGCTTTCACCCGAAGGCGTCGTGACGGTGACGGATGAACTGACGGGCCTAAAGCCCGGTGTAAAGGTTGTCTGGGGCTTCACGACGCATCAGAAAGTGGAGGCGTATAACGATAAGTCCGTGACACTTGTGAATGAGGAAAAGCGTTTTGTGACGGAAACGCTGAACGGCGGCGAAGTCCGCGTCGTCGATGTGACGGTTCCGCAGCCCGAATTCAAGGGGAATTCCATGAACAAGAACACGCACCGCGTGGAAATCGTGATGACCGCATCGGAAGACGGCAAAGCGCTATTCCGCGTAAAGATGGGGCTGAAATAGGAAT
>JAGCSE010000208.1 GCA_017964325.1 Victivallales bacterium
CGCATTGTTCAGATGTTTTGAAATGAACAAAGGATGAGTAAATGCCCATCATCGAGCAATCCAGTTACAAGGCTCCGCCGTTTCCGCTGTGCTGCAGTCATGTGCAGACCATTCTGCCGTCGTATCTGCGGCATGTACGCCTCCCAGAGCATTGGGAACGCGAAGTTTTCCATACGCCTGACGATGATGAATTGCTACTGGATTGGGCGCGTGTCGGATCCGACCGTTTGCTCATCATCAGCCATGGTCTTTGCGGCAGTTCGACACGGCATTATGTGTTGTCGCTTGTCCATGCATTCAACAAGGCGGGCTGGGACTGTCTCGCATGGAATTTCCGTGGCACAGGCGGCTCGCCCGGAAAAAAGTGGAAATTCACGACGCACAATTCGACTGATGAACTGGATTGGCTGACACGCCATGCGCTGGCCGTGGGGCATTATCGGAAAATCGCGTATTCAGGCTATAGCATGGGAGGGAATCTGTCGGCATTGTATCTCACACGAGAAGCGGCGCAATTGCCTGCGGCGGTCTGCGGCGGCGCGGTTTTCTGCGCCGTGACGGATATCCGTGCAAGCAATCTGATGTTCCATCATGGCATGGGCAGATGCTATGTCGGTAAATTCCTGAAAGATATGATCGATATGCTCAAACGGAAATCTGATCAGTATCCAGGAAAACTTCAACTTGAAGAATTCGAGAGGTTTACGACATTCGAAGAGTTTGACGACCATTTCACCGCCCCGTATCTTGGCCTTCATGGGCGGGAGGATTTCTATCGGCTTGCATCCTCTTGTTATTATTTTCAGCAACTAAAAGTCCCATTACTCATGGTCGCCCCGAAGAACGATCCATTTCTGGCAGGCGAATGCTATCCTATCGAAGAGGCACGATGGAATCCGAATCTGTATCTTGAAATGCCTGCCAGCGGTGGGCATTGCGGATTCATCACGGTTGGAGACGAATGGTGGCCTGCGAGACGCGCTGTCGAATTCCTCAAGAGATTCGTGGATAATAGCAAAGTTTAAAATCCAAATCATCATATTGAATGCATTGACCAAATCAAAGGTGCGGAATTTCAAAGTCTGATTTTGAAAATCCGCACTTTAGATGACTTGAAAGACACTAAAAGTGCGTTATTTTAAAGTAGAGTTAAAGATAAACGCACAAGGGATGTAGGTATGATCATAAGAAGACACCTTGAAAAACCATTTTTGAAAGCAAGCCGCTTCTTTCCCGCACTGCTTGTCACGGGGGCGAGGCAAGTTGGCAAGACCACCTTCCTCCATAGCGTCGCGGAGCCGGAACGTCGTTTTGTCTCGCTTGATGTTCCCGATGTGCAGGCACTTGCAAAAGCGGATCCGCGGCTTTTCCTTGCGGACAATCCACCGCCAGTGGCAATAGACGAGATCCAGTACGTGCCTGAGCTTCTTCCATATATTAAGGAGCGTATCGACAAGGCGAGACTGGAAGCGCCGGAGAGGGCCGTCGGCATGTACTGGCTGACAGGTTCGCAGCAGTTTCAGATGATGAATACGGTCAGCGAGTCTCTGGCGGGAAGAATCGGAATCTTCAATCTCCACGGTTTGTCTGCGAAAGAACTGTCAGGTGAACCTGAAGCCTTGCCATACTTGCCTGAAAATGTCACAGTCAGCAGCCAAGAGTGTTCGCCTGCGCGATTCTTCGAAAGACTCTGGACAGGCAGTTATCCGAATCTTATGCTTTCAGCCGATCCACGCGGAAATTGGCTTGATTTCTATCGCTCATACGTCCAGACCTATCTGGAGAGGGACGTGCGATCACTCTCACAAGTGGCTGATCTCAATGTATTCTATGCCTTTCTGAAAGCTGTCGCCGCTCGTTCCGCCCAGATGCTGAATTACTCCGACATCGCGCGGGATACGGGAATCAGCCAACCGACTGCCAAAGGCTATCTTTCCATTCTCGAGGCGTCTGGAATTGTGAAAATTCTTCATCCTTATAAGACGGGGGAAACGGCTTCACAGGTTGTCACGACGCCTAAGGTCTATATGCTGGACACGGGGCTGATGGCCTATCTGACCAGCTGGACATCCCCCGAGACACTGGCAGACGGGGCGATGGCGGGACATTTCTTCGAGACTTGGTGTCTTTCTGAAATCGTCAAAAGCTATGCCGGTGCAGGACAGGAAACGCCGTTCTTCTACTTCCGTGATAAAAAGCGTCGTCCGCAGGAGATAGACCTCATCATCAACAAAGATGAAACGCTCTATCCAACGGAGTTCAAAAAGTCAGCGACATTAGATGTCAAGGATGCCCGGCATTTTGATGAACTGACCATCTTCAAACAACGCGTCGGAACAGGCGCGGTGGTAAGCCTCTATCCACAACGGGTGCATCTGCGTGAAGATGTACTGAATCTTCCTGTGGCATCGCTTTGAAATGCCAAACGGGAGGTAGCGAGGGCGTCTAGCCCTTGACAAGGCCGAGACGGCCTTGCTACATGGAGGATTGCCATTTGATTTATACCTAAAATGACATCCGATGTGCAAAAAATGTCAGGCAGGTATGCAAAAAATGTACACTTGCATGGCCAAATGCATATCATCTTGTACTGAAAATGGCTTGGCACGGATTTTGCTTTTGAAATGGAGAGGTCTCAAAACAGGAGGGAAAATCAAGGGCGTTCCTCCCTTGATAGGGCCGAAAGGCCTTGTTGCTCGAGTTTTGAAAATGATTCTTGTAAAATAATGACAGGACGGAAAGTCTGATTGAATCTCAAAGAGATGAGGACAAGAAATAATATCATGTAAAAAATATGATAATCATAAAATAATGAGGTAATAACAATGCAAATAAGAAATAATATTCTTTATGTCATGGTTTTCTCTGTTTGCTTTTTGTGTGGTTGCAATACGATGAAAATCAAGCCCCCATCACCATTCGATTTTCCAAAGCTAGTTGATGAAGTAGATAAAACAGATGGTGGGGCACTTATCAAGGAGAAGTATAAAGGGAAAGTCATGTATCATTTCGAAAAAATGCTTTCCGAGGACAAGTCGATATGTGTTTCAAGCCTTTATTGTGGCTTGGGAGCAGGGCCGTATATGGTAAAGTTTAGAATCTATGGAAAACGTGAAATGGTGGATTTGGGGAATCAAGACTTTAAAGAGGAATATGTCCCTTTTAGAGAAGAATATATCAAAATTAGTGACCCGATGATTCTCATGCTTGAAACAATAGATCAAAATGGAGAATTAGTGCAAAGAGGGTATATTAGTCAATGGGAATCGTCTGAATTCTATGAGAAGTTTATCAAGGAAAACAAAATCATTATTCGTTGGACTCCAGAGAAGATTATTACGACAAAGAAAGATATATATCAAAAATTCCAAGCTAAATA
>JAGCSE010000209.1 GCA_017964325.1 Victivallales bacterium
AATCGGTTGGACGGAGACGGAAACCGTCCTTAACGAATGGCATTTCATCCGTGCCTGGAGCGGTGTACATTCCAATATCACGGAGGAATCCTACCGCCGTTCCGTTGAAGGGAAAGACGGCCTGATGGGCATCAACTCCGCCGCTTTCAACATCGCCACATTCTGCATCTGGCAGGATTCAAAGCTCGATTCCGCATACTATTACGGCTGCGGTACAGGTAGCTGGGGCATTACCTATCCAAGCACGCGCTGGAACAAGAACTATTATTCACTGCTGATGATGCGGGACATGGTCTATGACTTCCCGAACAAAGTTGCCGTCTCAGGCGGTGGAAACACGCAACGCGCCCTCGCCGCCGTTTCAGACGATGGCAAGCAGGCCGCCGTGCTCATCGGCGACCTGTATGGTTCCTGCATGGACATCCCTGTGGAAATCAAGGGGTTCGGCTTCGCCTCCTCCGTGACATGCACAATTTTGGACGACGCACGCGAAAACGCCGTCATCGAAATCAAACCGGACAAGAACGGCCTCTACCATCTGACGAAATCCGAACCCGGCTCCGCTGCTTTCATGTTGATTCTGAAGAAATAGGAGGTGCCATTGGCATCCCGCCGTTGGCTGTGAGGTGCCATTGGCGTCCCGCCGTTGGCTGTGAGGTGCCATTGGCGTCCCGCCGTTGGCTGTGAGGTGCCATTGGCGTCCCGCCGTTGGCAAGACAATATACGAAACATGATCATGTTTCATAAAAGCTCCAGAAATACTTTTGCCTATGCCTCGCATATTTCGTCTGATATTTTTCATTTCATGTATCGCATATCTCGCATCTCTTGCAAAAGATAAACCAATAGCAAAAGGAGAAACTATGCAATTCTTTAACACGGAAGGTCTTCCGGATTTCAGGGCGGGCGCCGCCCGCCATTGCATTACGCCGCCCGTCGGCGTCAGCCTCTACGGTTATTTCCACGACCGCATTGGCACATACGTGAAAGACGACTTGTTCTGCCACGCGATGGTCATCGAAGGCGATGGCGGCAAAATCGTCTTAATCTCCCTTGATTTGGGCTGCATTCCGCAGGAACAAGTACTTGAAGCTAAAAAACTGATTGAAAAGCAGACTGGTATATCTGGTTCCAATGTACTGATTTGCGCAACCCATACGCATACAGGTCCTGTCATGTCGCCGACGAGCTTCCTCAAATGCGACACGGAATGGCTCGCCGCACTGCCAGGCAAAATCGCTGAAACCGTAGTGGACGCGAACGGCAAATTGCAGCCCGTCCTGCTCGTTCCTGCGACGACCATCGGTGAAGATTTAGGATCCAACCGCCTTGCACGGCAAGCCGATGGTTCTGAACGTTTTACACATAGCGGCATCGGCCCGGCCGGTCCCGTTGACAAGCAACTTCACGCCATCCGCGTCTGCAACATGGACGGCGAAACCGTCGGAATGCTCGTCAATTTCGCGCAACACGCCGACAACATCGGCGGCGCCACCGCCGATTTCATCTCTGCGGACTGGCCCGGACAGGTTTGGAGAACCATTTCGCAAATCTATGGCGACAATGTCGTTACGGTCTTCCTGAATGGTTGCTGCGGCGATTTGAACATGTCGTTCGACCATCCGTCGCGCCGCACGCCGAGCAAACTGCCGCGCAACATTTCCATGGGACGCGCCATTGGCGGTCTCGCCATCGCCGCCACGGAACAGGCCGAACCGATGGAACGAAATCAAATCGCGGCCCGCATCGATTTCCTCGACATTCCATTCTATACGCGCGACGCGGCATTGGACGCCGAAGTCGAAGCCGAACGCGAAAAGATGAAGGCGACAGGCAAGCTGTCGCCAATCGTCGTCATGCGGGACAATTGGCAGTTCGACGGTAAAATCGCCCACGTTCCCGTGCAGGTCATGCAATGTGGCGACATCCTGTTCGTCGGCCTGCCAGGCGAAATCTTCACCAGTTGGGGCCTTGAAATAAAGCATTGGTCTCCCGCGAAATACACAGTCGTCGTCGAACTCGCCAACGGTTATTTCCAATACATTCCGACGACTGATCAGGCTCAGCGTGGCGCCTACGGCGCGAAGCCCATCCTCTCCCGCTGTTTGGAGGCTGAAGCTGGCCGCAAGATGGCCGACCGCGCCCAAGTCATGATGCATGAAATCTACAAGAAATAACTGTTTGTAATACAAAAGGCTGTTGCAAAACCATTTATGGCAAGCTACAGCCTTCCTTCCAATATCCTTCCGCCTCCTTTATGAAGAAACTATCGTTCATTCTGCTTCTGCTTGTCCTGCCGCTCATCGCGCAAGAGGAGCGCATCATCTCGCTGTCTCCTGCTTTGACGGAGCTTGTCTTCAAGCTTGGAAAAGGCCATCAGCTTATCGCGCGAAGCGAGCCGTGCGACTATCCGCCGGAGGTCAAAAAACTCCCTGTCGCAGGACGTTTCGCAGATCCAGACATGGAACGCATCCTCACGCTTCGTCCAACCATCGTCATCACCAACGATTTGATTAATCCAGGCGTTCGCACTGTCATGGAAAATGCCAAAATCCGCTGCGTGCAAAAGCAATGCCGTACAATAGAGGAATATGTCGAATGGGTCAAACTGCTCGGCGACGTGCTCAAATGCCCCGAAGCAGCGAAAACGGAATGCGAACGCGTCGAACGCGAAGCGAAACCGCTGCCGAAAATCAACCGCAAAGTCCTGTGGGTCATTTGGGATTCTCCTCTGATGGTCGCAGGAAAAGGCTCCCTCGCGGATGGATTGTTGCAGCGCGTTGGCGTTGAAAACGCCACAACGACGAACATCGCTTATTTCAAATGTTCCTACGACTGGCTGCTGGAACATCAGCCCGACATGATCGTTTGGACCGCCTCCAAACGGGACAATCTGAAGGAGCACCGCTTTTGGGGCAATCTGAAAGCCGTCAAGCAGGACAAAGTCGTCATGCTGCCGAATAACGATCTCGTGCAACGGCCTGGCCCACGCATCACGGAAGGCTATAAGCTTCTGGCCGAACAACTTAGGAAACCGTAACCGCCTATCGTCATGCGTCTGAGAAACATCATCGCCATCCTTTTGAACATCGCCCTGCTGGCTCTCGGAGTCTGCTGGGGCTCCAGATGGTATTCGCCGATGGAATTCATCCGTGATTTCGAAGCCACGCGGCCGATTTTCATGCTGCGTTTCCAGCGGATGATCACGGCTATCACCATCGGCGGAAGCCTGTCGCTTGCGGGACTCATCCTGCAAGCCGTTTTGCGAAATCCGCTGGCAGAGCCGTTCACGCTTGGACTGTCAGGCGGCGCAAGCATTGGAGCCGCCCTGTCGTTCGTGCTGGGCTTCTACTCAAAATGGGTCTTCGCCGTTCCGCTCGGAGCGTTCCTCGGAGCCATATCCACCTTGGCTCTCGTGCTTTGGATCAGCAAATGCGGCCGCAACGGAACGGAAAGCCTACTTCTTTCTGGTGTTATTGCGGGAACCATCGCCTCCAACGTGCTCGTACAAATCCTCTCATTCGCTCAGAATGAAGAACTTGCAGGAATCACGTGGTGGACGCTTGGCGACTTGCAAGGCACCGACCCGCGTCTCCTCTGGCCAGGCGTCGCCCTGCTCATAGTCGCACTCGTTCTTTACCGTTGCATGGCGGACAAAATCGACGCTATCGCCCTCGGCGACGCACAGGCCTTCTACCTTGGCGGAAATCCACGAAAATTGACCGTCATTCTCGTCGCCTCTGCGTCGTTTCTCGCCGCCGAAACGGTCGCGATGGCGGGCATCATCAGCTTCTGCGGTCTTATCATCCCACACATCGTCCGACAATGCTTTGGCTGCATCCATCGCCACATCGTCTTCACGACGGCTCTATGGGGAGCCGCTTTTCTCATGGCTTGCGACATCCTCTCCCGCTGCATTTCCAAGCAACACGAAATACCTATTGGTGTCATGACAGCCGTCATCGGCGGCCCGCTTTTCCTTTGGCTTCTCAATAAACAGCACCATGCCTGATTCACCGAAGAGCACAACATCGCTTCGCGCGAACAACCTGTCATTCGCATACAATGACAGACTGATCGTCCGCGACTTTTCGCTGTCGCTTGTTCCAGGCGATCTAACGGTTCTGCTCGGCCCCAACGGAAGCGGAAAAAGCACTCTCCTTCAACTACTTGCGGGACGACTCATCCCACAAAGTGGCGACGTTCTGCTGGACGGCGCCCCCCTGCGGAAACTGTCCGGAACGCAACGCGCATCGAAAATCGCCGTCGTGCCACAAGCCGCGCCGCCCGTGTTTGGCTTTACCGTTTATGAACGCGTCGCCATCGGCCGCCGCACACGGCTATCGCCATTCACAAAATTCACATTAGAGGACGAACAAGACATCCAAAAGGCCATGCAAATCTTTGATGTGGAACGGTTTGCCGACCGCGCCTGCAACCAACTTTCTGGCGGTGAATTGCAGCGCGTCATGCTCGCCGCCGCACTCGCCCAAAAACCGACGTATCTCCTTCTGGATGAACCGACTTCCGCTCTTGATCCTTCCCACGTCGTCAACACCGTCAACACATTGCGCTCCTTACTGGACCACACCGCCATCCTGCTCATCACCCACGACATCGAACTGGCCACCAATGCCGCCAAACGGCTCGTCCTGCTGAAGGACGGCGCCGTCGTAGCCGACGGCCCGCCCGATATCACCTTAACGCCTGAAAATCTCACAACCACCTATGATTGCAAGGCTTCTGTAAAGCCTTCTGTGTCTTTTTTCTAGAATTCTAGTTCTAGGATTCTAGCCTTCTAGCCTTCTAGTTTACCCATTATGTCAGAAGAAAATACCATCCAAGAAGAAACCACCCCGCCGCCAGAATATCCCATGAAAACATGGCATCTCGTCGTCGCCTACGACGGCACGGACTACTGCGGCTGGCAAGTCCAAAGTACGTTGAAAACCGTGCAAGGCGAAATCCGCAAACGGTTGCGGCTCATGCTCCGTTGCCCCGAACTCGTGGTCGGCGGCTCCAGCCGGACGGACGCGGGCGTCCATGCGTTGGATCAGCAGGTCTGCTTCACGGCACCCACGCCGCCCGAATTCACCGCCTCCGAATTCGTCCGTAAGCTCAACCGCTGGCTGCCGGACGACATCATTGTCCTTTCTGCAACGGAACGTGAAGAAGGCTTCAACGTCCGATTCGGAAACTACGGAAAAGCATATACTTACTGCCTGTCGCCAGGCCGCCGTACCCACCCGCTTGTCTCACGATACGTCTGGCGGACGCCACACGAACTCGACATCGACGCCATGCGGCAGGCCGCCGCCTACCTGCAAGGCGAACACGATTTCGCGTCGTTTGCCGCCAATCCAGGCCGCGACATAGGTTCTACCGTCCGCAATTTGTATCGACTCGAACTCGTTGAACAAGATGGACTTCTGTACGTTGTCGCCGTCGGCGAAAGCTTCCTCTACAAGATGGTGCGCGGACTGACAGGCTATCTTGTCCATGTCGGACAAGGCTACGCGAAGCCTGAAGACGTCCTTCGCGTCATGGAGGCGAAAAATCGCAGCGAAGCGGCGGACAGCGCCCCAGCAAAAGGCCTCTTCCTTGCGAAAGTCTTCTGGCAGCCAGACGAATGGAAAACCTATACGCCGAAACTCCCGCCCTTCTTCCAGACTATCTAACCCATTGACTACCATGGCGTTCTATTCACCATCCCTGAAGAAATTCGAACCGCTTCCGCAACTGGTCAAAATCGACGATTGGCACGGCGGTTTGCTTATTCGCTCCACCAACTGGCTCGGCGATGCATTGATGACATTGCCAGCCGTCGGGCAAATTCGTAAACTCGTGCCACAAAATGTTCCTGTCTCCATTCTTACGCCGAAGAATCTGGAGCCGTTATGGCAAGCCTGTCCGTTCATTACGGATGTCATTCCCATGGATGGAAAACATATTTCCGCTGATGAAATCACCGCCGTGAAATCACACGATTTCGGCGTGGCTGTTGTTTTTCCAAATTCATTTGGTTCCGCTATGGATGTCCGTAAGACAGGCATTCCGATTCGCATCGGTCGCAAAGGCCGCTTTCGCAGCCTGTTGCTGACGTATCGCCTGCGCGAATGGCCGCGCGGCGAAAACGTCGGCGTCTGCCATCAACTGTCGTATTATCTTGAACTGGCCTCCATGCTCGGAGCCGTAGAATGGACGGCGGAATGCGAGCCGCTGAAGGTTGATCTATCTCTAGCGGAAGCACTTGGGATGGACGATGGCCGTTGGCTTGTTCTCGCGCCAGGCGCGGCCTACGGCCCCGCCAAACAGTGGCCACCGTCGTATTTCGACGCCGTCGCGAAACATTTTCAGAGAAAGGATGGCGTGTCGCAGTCGTCGGCGGGCCGAACGACCACGCCGCCGCGGAACAGTCCTGCGCGAGCATTCCAAATGCCTTGAATGTAGCAGGTAAGACGAATCTCGCACAACTTATGGCCGTTTTGGCTAAAGCGACTGTCGTCATTTCCAACGAGTCCGGGCCGATGCATTTGGCCGCCGCTCTCGGCAAGACTGGTGTGGCGTTATTTGGCTCGACGGATCCCATTGGAACAGGCCCCATCGGCGGCCATTGGATTATCATGGCCGCCGACGCGCCATGTCGCCCATGCTTTAAACGCGAATGCCCGCTGGGCGGCGCGGAGGCTTACAAATGCCTCCGCAGTTTATCCGTTGAAAGCGTCATAAACGCCGTGGAAAATTTGGATTCATAAGGTTGTATTTCTGGACAACAGCTTAATTCTTGCAATACAAATACTTCTGTATTCTCTTTCAAGCCTCGAATCACGTTTTTCGGTGTTTTTTACGCTGTTTTTTCACATTTTTCGGTGTTTTTTACGCTGTTTTTTCACGTTTTTCGGAAGGAAGGAGCACCTCTAGTCCAGAAAATCAATCATCTAAATCATCAATCTTATGTGGAAAATTCGGACGTTGCGGACGGATGATATCCTTTTCTTCTCGTTCAATAATCGCCTCCGAACGGACATCTATGTCTTTTCCAAAGAATTTGATCTTGGATGGGCCGAAGCCATGGAAGACACGTATTTTCTTGCTTTCAGCCAATGGTTTGCCGTCCAGTGAACGGAACGTGAAGAGGAACGGCGCCGCCTCCGTGCGGTCGCCAATCCTCTTGGTGTGGATGGCCATGAACATCGGCGAATTCACATAGAAATCGTATTTGCCAAGAACAACAACATCGTTGAACGCCCCATCATGCATGAATTTTATTGGCTCATCGCCGTTGTTCGTCATTATTTGAATATCATCAAATACTGTAATTTCCGCATCACGTGCATCATTCAGGAATTGATGACCCGTCATCGGCGAATTTGCCGCCAGCCGCGCAACCCATGACGTGACTTCATACGTGTTCTTAATGAATGCGTCCGTGCGATTTAGCTGATGCTCTTCGCCCCAGCCGTTGTCCATGCGGGAAAAATCGGAGTCATCCATTCTACCAGCTTCAAATGACACCGACTGTTTTTTATCGACGGAGAGAATTCCTATCGAATGGATGGTATTCGTGCTTCCTGTGAAGAATCGTACATTCTGCCGTGCAAACGTCTGCTTGTCGAACACGCCAACACGCCACAAAATGTTGGAATCAAATCCCTTCGGAATCGTGATAGTCCGTTCATCAACAATGGTTTCGCCCGCCTTCATGGGTCGCGTCACCAACGGATGGTCGTCCTGGAAGGCGATGCCTTCGCGTTCCTTCTCACCGTTTTCATGGATGAAATGGACGAACATGTTGAGCTGTTTGTCATAGTCCTCCGTGAACCGCCATGTGTAGGCCGCTTTGAATTTGCGGTCGCCAAGCGGTTGCATA
>JAGCSE010000210.1 GCA_017964325.1 Victivallales bacterium
CCCGTTTGCACGCTAGTGCAAACAATGTCAAACGCCTTGACAGGGCAAGCCTTCTACATCAACCATCATCTCCCCTCGTGAAATGATGACATGCGGCGACAATGTCGCCGCGGTCGCACGGGAGGGTTGCACTCTGTGCGACCGCCCCTCCCTCCCCGTTTGCACGCCACGAAATCAATGTCCCCGCCCGAACCGTTTCATATAATAATAAAAAAGGGATATTTATGGAAAATAACATAACAAATCATTTCAAACCGAATCATCCCGACCGACGGCATCCGTCGAGAAATTCGGTCAAGGAGCATTCGGACAACCGTTCGATCATCCTGTATGTCACGGCGGTGACACATAAAAGGATGCGGGTGCTTGCAAACGACGATGCGCATGAATGCCTGAGGAATGCATGGGAGGCGGCGTCGGACTGGCTGGTCGGGCGTTATACCGTCATGCCCGATCATACGCATTTCTTCTGCTCGCCGGGCGGTGGTCCCCGTCATGGGTTCCATCAATGGATGCAGTATTGGAAGAGGCTCTCGTCGAAATCGTTCTGGCTTACGCCTACAGGACGGAAAGTGCGGGCTTCCATGAATTTGAATGAGAATGAGCGGAATCCGCCGCTTTGGCAGCGCGACTGCTGGGACCGGCAGATGAGAAACGGCGAAAGCTATCATGAAAAATGGAATTACGTGCGCAACAATCCCGTACGCGCAGGACTTGTGGAAAAGGCGGAGGACTGGAAATACCAGGGTGAATTGCACAAGTTGGTTTGGATGGATGAATAAATCAAGCTTGTATATTGTAAATATAATTGGAATATATCAATAAACATATTTGTAAAAGAAAATTACCATGAAGAAAAGCCTTTTGTTGTTGTTGTGTTTTTTGGGCGTATGGGCCATCTTGCGGGCGGATGATATATCGGAGGATACCATGAGATCCGCCACCGTGCGGATTGACGGGCGCGCATCCGTCGGCGGACGGATTATCCATGGAACACAAATGATTTCGCCTGTGGCTGAAAATGCCAATGTGAATGCCAAATTGACGGTTGACGGCTTCGCGGCCAATGGATGGACCGTCGGCAATCCTCAGTTCGATTCGCGCAAGGAGGAAGATGGCTGGCATGGCTTCGTTCTGAACGAGGGGGCGAAAAAGGCCGAGGCCAACCTGCTCATTTTGAATGATGACCAAGTCGTCATCCATGGCGGTGCGTTGACGGCGAACGAGACATGGGCAGCGGGCAAGGTCCATGTCGTCCGCAACTGGGTGCGCATTCCGCAAGGCGTGACGCTGACGGTGGAGGCGGACGCTGTCGTAAAGTTCTGTGAAAACACCGGTATCCAGGTGGATGGGACGATTATTACGAAAAAAGGCTCCATCTTCACATCCATCGCCGACGATGCGGCGGGCAATCATGACACGGACATGGAGGATGCGGAAATCGGCTACGGCCTATACGATATTACAGGGGATGGTGACAAGAGCAGCCTGTCGAACTGCGACATCCGCTGCGCGGCGAGCCTTCCCGTCAACACGACGTGGATGTCGGGGCAGGTGGTCCATGTCATGGGTGTCCTGCGTGTTCCGTCCGGCGTGATGCTGACGATTCAGTCCGACGCCGTCGTGAAATTCGCGACGGGTGCGGAATTGAAGGCGGACGGCGGCAGCATCGCCGCCAACGGCGCAATGTTCACCCATATCGCCGACGACAGCGAAGAGGCCGGCGGCGACACGAACGGCGACGGCGACGCCACGTCGCCAGTCCATGACGCCTACAAGCTGACAGGCTTCACGCCGTCGGCGGACTGTGAACTGCGCTACATCACGATGACATTTGCGGTCGGCACCATTTCCGACACGAAATATCTCCAAGGCAATCGTGTGCACAAGGTTACGGGCAACATCACGATTGCATCGGGCGGCAAATTGATTGTCCAGCCGGGGGCGATCGTGAAGATGAACACAGGGTTGTCCATTACCGTGAACAGCGGCGGTACGTTGGAGGCTTTGGGCAACCGCGCCCAGCCGATTGTGTTCACATCTATAAAGGACGATGCCCACGGCGGCGATACGGATGGAGAAAACGGTACGGCGCAAACAGGTGAATGGTGCGCGTTCAATGTAGGAGGCAAGCTCGAATTTGAACATGTCAAAGTATATTATGGCGGTAATACATCTACTGGCGAAGCAAACAGCAATGAAAGCGGTGTTTTCAATGGGATGTCAGGGGGAAGTATTTCCTTGAATAATTGTGTCATTGCCCATAGTTTGTTTGACGGCATTTATGGTAGAGCCAATACGGTGACTGTAGAAAACACAGCAATTTATAACTGTGATCGTGGAGTGAATCTTGTCGGTGGCAGTGGGACGTTTACCAATTGCGTCGTGGACGAGTGCCGATGGGGTGTCATGACGGAAGGCGGAAGTGCGACTTTTGTGAATTGCTCTGTGACAAATTTTTATCCCGGTGGAAGATGGCCTACTGGTTGGGGGTTCACCTTCTGGAGTGGTTCGATGACGGCAAGATATTGCAATGTATGGACCAAATATTCAGGAACTGAAAATTACAGAAGTTCTTTTACGAAATCCAATATGATTTCACTAGATCCGCTTTTTATGGATGCTGCCAATGGTGACTTTACGTTGAAGGCAGGTTCTCCACTTATCGACGCGGGCGACGGAATCGTCGCCCCTGAATTCGACTACTGGGGCAAGCCTCGCATGGACGTCGTGAAGGT
Organism: Victivallales bacterium; assembly: GCA_017964325.1. The sequence goes on from JAGCSE010000210.1 coordinate 2,739, forward strand.
GGCGGACAGCGGCAAGCCGAACGACAACGGCGTCTGCCCGGACATCGGCATCTACGAGATGCCCGGCGCCTACACGGGAGCGTGCGCGAATTTGACGGTCTCCTCCGTCACGGCTCCGGCCGCGGCCACGTCCGGAAAGGAGATAACGGTCAGTTGGACGATTACGAACGAAGGCAACGACGAGGCGAATGGCACGTGGCGTGATGTCGTTGTCCTGCAAGGGGATGACGAACTTGGCGGGCAGATCGTGACATTGGGCGAAGCGACCGTTACGACGGCGCTAGCCCCGCTGGATGGCATTCCTGTTGAGCGGAAATTCACGCTGCCGCCGCTGAAGGCGGGCAACTGGCGTGTCGGCGTCACGACGAACGCATATCGCGACGTCTATGAAGTGAAGCGGGCGGACAACCAGTCGTTCGCGGAGGGGACGACGGCGGTGGCGCTGCCGGTCTGGTCTTCCTCCAACAATAAATTCACGGTCGGCGGCTATGGCGAGACAGGCTTCGCGTTGTCGAAGTCTAATTCCGCCCGGATTGTGACGATTACGCTGCCATCTGGCGCGAAGATGTCCGCCTACGGCGCGGATGGATACCTGCCGTCCAGTGGCAATTCCGATGTGAAGAGTATCACGCTTGCCAACGGGAAAGTCGTGCTTGTTGTCCCCGCGGGAGCGGAGGAGGCATACGTGACGCTGGCGAACGAAGGCGGTTCGTCCACGACGGCGACGGTATCCGTGGCGAACGCCACGCTGTCGCTGCTGGAGGCGACTCCCGCGAAGATATTGAATCGCGGGACATCTACGATGCGCGTCATCGGGACGGGCCTTTCAGCAGACAGCGTGTTCAAGCTTTCCATGGGCTCCACGACGGTGACAGGAGCGATGGTATCCCTTGAAGACGGCCTTGTGGCGGCCGTCCAATTTGATGTCAACGGCATCGCCCCCGGAAACTACACGCTCTCCGTGACGGAAGGCGGCAGGACGGCCTCGCTGTCCGGCAAGATCAATGTGACGGCGGACGGCATCGGCCCGAAACTGGAGGCCTGGCTGGAGACGCCGCCGTCCGTCCGCGACGGACGCATCTACACCGCTTGGCTCTGCTACAAGAATTCTGGCGACGCGGACATGACGATGCCGTTGTTCGAAGTGTCCTGCAACTCGACGACGAAGCTCTCCTATCCGGTGGATGGCGAATACGCCTCCCGTCCGCTCCGTTACGCGGGCATTTCGCCGACGGCTCCTGCCGGCGTCCTGAAGGCGGGAGAGGAAAACCGCGTGCCGGTCTTCTTCACATTAAAAGGGAGCTACAAGCTCAATTTCGCGACGATTTCGCAGAACGACACGGACCATTCCACGTTCGGCACGTGGGCGGAATACGCGCAGGCGATGGCTCAGGCCGCCACGCGGCTCAATGCGCGTGGAAAGGAGGAATACAGGGGGACGGTGATTTTCGGGCAGGCATTGAAGGAGAAGAATGGCCAGCCATGCTCCGCAATCAGCGGGTATGTGAGGACAATTGGCTTCGGTGAGCCTGTAAGCGGTGTGACAGTTCTGTTTTCCAATCAGAATGGCGAGACATTCAATGCGGTCTCTGATGATAGTGGTTTCTTCAGCGTGTCTGGTCTTGTGTCTGACACGTATGATTTAGGTACCGTCAATGCGTCTTTGCCAGATGATGAGAATCATCAAATTAACCTGATTGATGGTTTGGATGTCAATGGATATGTGGTCAATGTCGTCAAACTCCCGTCAATTAGCGGTTGGGTTACGGCAGAGGATACAGGCGTTTTCATGTCTGATGTGCCTGTTCGTTTGAAATATGGCAGCTTGGTATTGAAAGAAACGTTGACGGATGTTGAAGGTCATTATTTGATTGAGAATATCCTTCCGGGAGAATATACTGTTCAGTTGTGCGGCATTGACGGATATGCCGAAGATAGGGCACGCGTGAATATTCCGGAGAACAGTGCTGGTGTCAGCTGCGATTTCATCATGAAATGCGGAGCCGTTGTCCATGCCTCCGTCTTATGCAAAGGTGAAACGGTTATGCTGGAAGACGGTGCGAATGTTGTGGCGTATGCGCAGGACAGCACTGTCTATCAGGCGTACATGGAAGCTGATGGGACATTTACGTTTGCAGGGCTGCCGGAGGGTGCCTATACATTTGACGTGCAGTCCACGAAATACAAAATGGACGGTGAAATTGTAAAAGAGCTTGCCTCGGGGGATGTTGTGGAGATTGAACTTCCAGTGTCAGAAGCTGCCATTTTCATGGTGATGCCGCCAAGCGGCTCCGCGCCGCACAAGGCTAAATTTTCTATCGCCAATGAGTTGTATGATAGCGAGATGTTTGCATACGCCTGGGATTTCAACGGCGACGGCAAGGTGGACAGCAGGGAAAGGACACCAGAATATACATACACTTCTCCCGGCGAATACACGGTGTCCGTTGTCGTCACGAAAGACGATGGAACGGTTTGCGAGAGTGTGTCGGCAAACTGCGTTTCAGTGCGTGAAAAAGTAGAGAACGTACCGAATGCCTCCGTGCTGGTTCTTCCTGATGGCAAGCAGTTTGCGTTTGTGTCATATTCTCAGGGCAATTTGGTGCTGAGGCAAGTGACATCTACGGCGTCTTTGAATCCTGGCAATGCCACGGCAGTTGTCTGTTACGACGCGAGTGGAAATGTTTTGGCGCGTGTCATCGACAACGCTGTGAAGGAAGGTTCGCTCTGGCGGCTTTCGACGTCGCCCGCTTCTCTGGATGACTTGTTCGACAGTTATGACATTACGACAGTTTCTGAGGGGGGCGATGGTAGCGGGACGCGTGACGGGGAATCTGACTCGCGCGTGTCCTGGAAGGTAGGTGTCAACGGAGTTGGTAATGATATAACCGGCAGCCTGTATCCGACCATCAGCTATGATGCGGTACGGACGGCATACGGCAAGAAGACCGGTCATCAATTGGTTGTTGGTCTAAAAGGCAACTTGATTCAGAGCAGCCAGATATCCATTTCAGCCTCTTTGAATTTTTCAAAAGAACTGGCGCCTATTCCCATTATGAAACCCAAAGTCATATTTACAATACCATTGGGGCCCGTGCCAATTCCTGTCAGTGCGAGGATAGATGTCAAGGGAGTGCTGGATGGGCAGTTTTACGGCAAGGCGTCCGTCACCTCGACACATACGGAGCATATATCCACGTATGCCGGAATAAGTTGGTCCAAGCAGTCTGAATTTGAAGAAACTAATTTATCATTTGTGAAGGATTTCAGTCATGACAGCAGTGATGATGTGACTCTTTCCTTGGAAGGCGGTTTTAACCTGTCGTTTAACATGATGGCGACGGCCAGGATATATGTGGGGCTTGGCGAGGCCGATGTCGCAGGAGCTGAACTGTCGATTGGCCCGTACATTTCTGTGGAGGCGACATGTTCGACCGAAAGCGCGGATTTCAATGTGTATGTAGGCGTCAAGGCCACATTTGGCATATCATTTCTCGATGTCATCGAGTTTCTGGGACTTCCGGTTGACCTTGGAGCAGAATGGACGCTTCTGGACTTGAAATTCGGGGTGTTTAGCTCAACCGCCCCGACTTATAAGATTTTGGCCAATCCAACGTCAGGCGACGCACCTTTGGACGTCCATTTCTCGGTGAATCCTTTCGGTGCATGGTATCCGATGGTGTATAACTGGGATTTCGGTGATGGCCGAACTTACACGATTGACAAAAACGAGAATTTTACCCATCGGTATGGAACCAAGGGAACATACACGGCCAGTCTTTTGGTAAGGGACAAGAAGTTCACAAATGAACGAGCGAAAAGTGAAGTGACAATAAAAGTGGGCGACGATGAAGACGACGATCCGCCGCCGGAGGAGGATCCGACCGATGATGAGACCGGCAATCCTGTTCAGTCCTACGACCCGAACGAAATTTCCGGCATGATCGGTTTGGGCGATGCGGGGACGCA
>JAGCSE010000211.1 GCA_017964325.1 Victivallales bacterium
GATCATCACTTTCTTAATGTCTTCGCGTTTCGGCATGAATGTTCCTCAAGATAATGTTGCAGATTGTTACATCCTGGCCATGTCGTCTGTGAAAATCAGCCATTCCATAGCACAAGCCGAAAATTAAATATACACCTTGCGGGAAAATAATCAAGAAAGCGCCTCTAGCGTTTCTATATTCTCTAGATCTTCTAGCGCCTCTAGCGCCTCTAGAGCTTCTAGCGCCTCTAGCGCCTCTAGAGCTTCTAGCGCCTCTAGAGCTTCTAGCGCCTCTAGAGCCTCTAGAGCCTCTAGATCCTCTAGCGCCTCTAGAGCTTCTAGCGCCTCTAGAGCCTCTAGAGCCTCTAGAGCCTCTAGCGCCTCTAGAGCCTCTAGAGCTTCTAGTATTTGTCTTTACTTTATGCTTTAAACTTTAGTCTTTAAGCTTATTACAAGAGCTTTTTCATTGCAAGCATCGAATTTCGGGCATTGCCGGCAGTCCGCCCAGATTTTCTCACGGAATTTGTCATCCCTATGGAACGTCTGGATGGGCACTTCTGTAAATCCAAGCTGCAGAAAGAGATTCGGGCGCAATGTCAGCGTGAACACAAGCATGCCATCCAATTTTACCGCCTTTTCAATGCAACTTTCCACAAGGCGCGTGCCGAAGCCACGCCCCTTGAAAGCATCGTCAACGGCAAGCGAACGGATTTCATACAATCCATCGCCATAGCTGCGCAATGCAGCACAACCTACAAGACGGCTGCCGTCGCGTATCACTAGAAAGTTCTTCAAATGCAACTGGATATCGTCTTTGCTCCGCGCCAAAAGCAACTGTTTCTCCGCATTTGGAGCCAAAAGTTCGAAGATGCCATCAATATCGTTTTCCGTCGCCGACTCAATCGGCGGCATTTTAATCGATTCCAACATATATCAATCCTCCCTGTGGACGATGAAAAACACAAAATCATTCTTCAAAACGTCCAAGTCGTCGGAATCGATTGTAACGGTCATTACGCAGTTCTTCGGGGGAAAGCTTCTGCAAATCATTTAAATGGCGTTGGATGGACTGTTTCAGCAAACGTGCGGCTTCTACAAAGTCTTGATGCGCACCGCCATTTGGTTCCGCCACGACTTCGTCAGCGACACCCAGTTCCAGCAGGTCGCCGCTCGTCAGATGCAAAGCCTCCGCCGCCTTCGGAATCGCATCATTCGACCGCCACAGAATGGCCGCGCATCCTTCTGGCGTAATGACCGAATAATAGGCGTATTCCTGCATCAGCACGCGGTTTCCGACGGCGATGCCAAGCGCTCCGCCACTGCCGCCCTCACCCGTCACCACGCAGATGACGGGAACGGACAGACGGAACATCTCCCGCAAATTCAACGCTATCGCCTCGCCGATGTGCCGTTCCTCCGCGCCAATGCCCGGATATGCTCCAGGCGTGTCGATAAACGTGATGATCGGGCAACATGCCTTTTCGGCCAACTGCATCAACCGCAACGCTTTGCGATACCCTTCGGGCAACGCGCTCCCGAAATTCACCGCCATGTTCTGCTTCAGGTTGCGGCCTTTCTGTGTCGCCAAAACCATTACTGGCTGGCGTTCCAGCTTGGCAAAGCCGCCGATGAGCGTCCTGTCGTCCGCGAAACGGCGATCTCCATGCAATTCCAGAAAATCTGTAAATATCTCTTGGATATATTCCTGCGGATGGGGCCGCTGGGGATGGCGTGCCAGTTGTATGATTTCCCAAGGCGACAGCATGGAGAAAATCTTCCTCTTGAGTTTTGGGAAAATGGTATTCAGCTCGGACACGCCATATGTAATGTCCAAGTCATGAGCCTTGCCAAACTGTCGGACGGCGGCGATCTTCTCCGCCAAATCCTCCAATGGCTGTTCAAAATCAAATGACGATGACATAATGATGTCTGTTCCAAATACTTAAATGGAGGCTTACGTCTGAACAGACGTGAAAAGCAACCTATTCCACGATGGTGACACGCGTCTTCATCACGTTGGGTTCGGGAATGAAATCAAAGAGTTCTTCGACTTCTTCATTGCGCATACGCACACAACCTGCGGAAGCCGCCTGCCCGATGCTGCCAGGATCAATCGTCCCATGGATGCCGTAGCCGCGGATGCCCATGTCAGTATCCGTCCCTTCAACAGGCGTCAGCCCCATCCAGCGGGTTCCAATGATGTTTTCGGGATGCCCGTATGGCAGCGGATCACGTCCGGGCGGAGCCCACGTAGGCTCGCGGCTCTTGTTCAAAATCTCGAACACGCCGACGGGCGTTTGGTCGTAAGCACCGACACTGACCCGATATACGCGATACAATTGTCCGTTCAGATAAAGGCTCAACGTATATTGGCTTTTCGACACTTTGATGGACCACGTCCCTTCGATGTATTTCAGACTGTCACCAGGGTGAATCGTCGAATTCGTCTTCGACAATTTGTTGATTCTCTGTAATGCCTGCACCGTCGTCTTCAACTTGTAGGCAATGCGCGTAAGATTATCGCCCTTCTGGATGACATACCGTTTCTTTTCGGGAACCATCGACGGTGAATTCATGATGAGCGAGTTCACTTTGTTCAGCAAATCCGTCGCACGGAACCACGCCTTGCCGTATTCGACAACCTTCGGATCCTGCAACGCCTTGTGGATGAGCGGCCTAGCGGCGGCAATCGTCTTCGCGTCATACTGGGCTTGTGCCGTTTCCAACAACATATTGAAATTTTGCATTCCCTCTTCCTGCACAGGCGGCTGTGCAGCAACGGCGACAGGCTGGACGACAGGCGGCTGCGGCGCTGGAGGCTTTGCAACTGGTTCTGCCGGCTTCACATCAGCCTTGGGAGCAACGGGTTCCGTCACTGGCGGCTTTGGCGGCTGCGGCTTATCCGCCACCTGCGGTTGCGCAGGTTTCACTTCTACAGGCTTGTCTCCGGGCACGACCGGCGGCTCCATCGGCCCCTTCGCTTCCGCCTTCACAGGCGGCTTCTCCGTCAGTTCCGGCGGCTTCTTGCTGTCCGTCGCCGCCGGCTTCTTCGTCGATGCAACTTTCGGCTTGTTCTGCTCTTGTACAACTGGCGGCTTCCACGAATGCCACCCGATGTAGCACAATCCAACCAGCACAATCGTCAAAAATACAATCAATGGTATCTTGTACATCGTATTCATGTTTTCTCCTGACAGGTTCAATGTGAACTCTCGTTCCTTCATCCCTCTGCTCCTTTTCAATATATTCCTTGTAATGGTTCTTTGCAATCACTTCAAATTGCAAAACTTCAACATAAGACATCCAGCTTGTATTCAATCGAATCGACCAGCGCCTTCCAACTGGCCTCGACGATGTCCGTCGAAACGCCGATCGTCGTCCACACATTCACACCGTCGCTTGATTCAATCAAGACGCGTACACGTGCGGCCGCCGCAGACTCCGTGTCAATGACACGGACTTTGAAATCGGTCAACTGCACTTTCGCCAGACTTGGATAAAACACGTTTAACGCGCGTCTTAACGCCTGGTCCAAGGCATGGACTGGCCCGTTGCCCAAGGCCGCCGTCACTTCCGTGCTGTCGCCGACTTTGATTTCAATCATCGCCATGCACTGCGCACGCCCGTCCGGCGACGGAAACTCCCCAGTCGTTTTATACAGAATCAGCTCGAAATGCGGATGATGCCATCCCAACGTCCGACGAATCATCAGCTCCAGACTCGCATCCGCCGCCTCGAACTGATACCCTTCATGCTCCAATTCCTTCAACTGCCCTACAATCCGCGAAACCTCAGGCGAGTCTTTCGTGAACGATGGTGCGAAGGAACGCATCTTCTCCAGAATCGTCGAACGACCTGCCATTTCAGACAAAAGAAAACGCCTGTGGTTCCCAATCAGCGACGGCGACACGTGTTCGTATGATTCTGTATTCTTGCTCATGCCGTCAATGTGCATCCCCCCCTTGTGCGCAAATGCGCTCCGACCAATATACGGCTTGTCACTCGGAATCGAAACGTTCATGATTTCTGCCAGCCGCAGAGCGACATCTGTAAGCATTTCCAATCTCGTTATTTGGCACTTGCAGTTCTTTTTCAGCAGCAGGTTCGGGATCAAAATGCTCAAATCCGCATTGCCGCAACGTTCGCCACAACCCAGAAACGTTCCCTGTACAAGACGAACGCCCGTATCGACCGCCAGCATCGAGTTCGCGACAGCGCATCCGATGTCATTGTGGCAATGCACCCCAAGCATCACGTCTGGATAACGCTTCACAATATGCTCCGATGCCTTGCGCACTTCCATCGGCGCACTCCCCCCGCGCGTATCACACAAGCTGACGGAGTCCGCTCCCGCCGCGATCGCCGTCTCAACCGCCTTCAATGCGTAAACGCCATCCTCCGCATAACCGTCGAAAAAATGTTCCGCATCAAAAAGCACTTCGCGCCCATGTTCTTTAAAGAACACGACCGTCTCCCGAATCATCGCCAAATTCTCCTCCGGCGAAACGCGCAATACGCTCTCCACCTGCGACAAGCAAGTTTTTCCAAAAATCACAACGGCAGGCGTTTCCGCCGCCAGCAATGCCTGCAAACTGTCATCGGCATCCACCGACAGACCGCCGCGTCGAGTCGCCCCAAACGCACACAACCGCGCATGCTTCCACTTCACATCTCGCGTCTTGCGAAAGAAATCCATGTCCTTCGGATTCGAGCCTGGATTTCCTGCTTCGATGTAATCGATTCCAAAATCATCCAGCGTTCGGACGATATTCACCTTGTCCTGCAACGAAAACGAAATGCCCTCCCCCTGCGCACCGTCGCGCAAGGTCGAATCCAACAGCTTGATTTGTCGTTTGCCAGCCATGCCAATTAAACGAACGAAAAACAACCCAATAAACAATAACAACTAATAAACGAATGAAGAATACAAAAACTTAAAAAACAACAAAAAAAATGAATGAATCAACCAAAAAATGGAATAGATTAACAACGACAAGAACACATAAGAAAATAATTATGAATTGCGAATTGTGAACTGAAAAGGAATCGAGTCCATAGCGCCAGGCTTCGTCACCGTGATGGAAGAGGCTTTTGCAGCCATGTCCATCGCCTGCTGTACACTCGCCCCCCATGTCAGCTCCGCAAGAATATACCCCGTGAACGTATCGCCCGCCGCCGTCGTATCAACCGCCTTCACAGGATACGCCTTCTGCCGGACGATGCCTGTCGCCGCCGACCACAACACGGAGCCTGCTTCGCCCAGCGTCACGCAGACCATCGCTTTCGGATAGGCTGCAGAAAGAATCTCAAGCAGTTCTTCCGCAGGTGTTTCGACAGGCTTTCGAGCCAATCCTGCCGCCTCGTGTTCGTTCAAAATGAACAAATCAACTGCCTCCAGCGGATACCCGAACACGCCTTCGTCAAACGGTGCAGGATTGAAGCAGACCTTCATGCCAGCCGCCTGGCCGGCCGCCATGGCATCCGCCGTCACGTTGATCTCGTTCTGCAAAACCAACCAATCACCTGGCTCTGCATCTTTCAGCACATCTGCAACTTGCGACTTTGAAATCGCCTGGTTCGCACCACCGAACAGCACGATGCTGTTCTGCCCCGAAGCCGCTACCTGAATGATGGCATGACCACCATGGATGTCTTTGGAAATCAACACATGGCGCACATCAACGCCCTCTTTCGCCAATCGGTCTCGCATCCACGCCGTATCTTCTCCCAGCAACCCCGCGTGCCAAATTTCCGCTCCCGCACGTTTCAACGCAACGGACTGGTTCGCACCCTTTCCGCCTGGATTCACTTGCATGGACGAACTCGCAAGCGTCTCGCCCGGCTTCACAATATGCTCCAACTGATACACATAATCTACATTTATCGAGCCAAAATTGATGATTTTCATAGTGTGAACCCTTTTATCCCTGATTTTTCAAAACAGCGTCAGCTGGTTTGGATTGTCCTTCGGCTTCCGCTTCTTCGGCAACGACAATTTCGGCATCCCTTCAACATCCAGTTCATTGCTTTCGAGATTCGTCAGAATCTCCGCCGCACGACGGATGATCGCCTTCGGAAGTCCCGCCAACCGAGCGACATGGATGCCGTAGCTCTTGTCGGCGCAACCAGGCACGATCTTCCGCATGAACGTGATCTTCTCGCCCTGCTCCTTCACGAGCACGTTGAAATTCTTCACACGGACTTTCGTCTTCACCAAATCCGTAAGTTCGTGGTAATGCGTTGCAAACAACGTCCGAGCCTGTACCGATGGCGTGTCATGGAGATATTCCGCGACGGACCATGCCAACGACAACCCGTCGAACGTGCTCGTCCCACGACCGATTTCATCCAATATGATCAAACTCGACGGCGTCGCATTGTTCAGAATGTTCGCCGTTTCAACCATTTCCACCATGAACGTACTCTGCCCGCGGCTAATGTCGTCCGCCGCACCAACACGCGTGAAGATGCGGTCCGTCATCCCTACGATTGCACGGCTTGCGGGAATGAAGCTGCCCATCTGCGCCATGATGACCAGAAGCGCGACTTGACGGATGTACGTCGATTTACCCGCCATGTTCGGCCCCGTGATGAGAGCCAACTGTGTCGTCCGCGTGTCCAATTCCACGTCGTTCGGCACGAACGGTTCATCGACAAGTCTCGCATCCAGAACGGGATGACGACCGTCATATATCTTCAGGACAGGTTCTTCCGTGATGGTTGGCCGGACATACTGCCGACGGCACGCCACGTCCGCCAGCGATGCCAGGCAGTCGATTGCCGCCAACGCCCGCGCACTGGCCTGAATGACCGCCGTCTTTTCGCAGATTTTCTCCCTAAGTTGTTGGAACAGTTCATATTCCAACGCCTGACTCTTTTCATCCGCACCGAGCACTTTGTCTTCGATTTCCTTCAGTTCAGGCGTGATGAACCGCTCGCCGTTGACAATCGTCTGCTTCCGCATATATTCCTGTGGAACCATCTCAAGATACGATTTCGAAATTTCGATGAAATAACCGAACACCTTGTTGAAACGTACTTTAAGGCTTTTGATGCCCGTGCGTTCGATTTCCTTCGCCTGATAGTTCGCAATCCAGTCCTTCCCTTCCGTGGAGGCACGGCGGTATTCGTCCAATTGCTCATTGTAGCCGTCACGGAAAATGCCGCCCTCCTTGATGGCAATCGGCGGCTCATCCACAATCGCCCTACCGATGAGTTCTGTCAACTCCGGCAACTCCGTGATGTCATCTCGCAATCTGTTTAACAGAAACGACTTAGAATGCGACAACACAGTGCGCAATCCTGGAAATTCGTCCAATCCGCGTTGCAAGACCAACATATCCCTCGCATTTGCGTTACCGATGTTCAGCCGCGTCACAACACGCTCCAAATCGCGAATGGCCTGCAACAACTCACGCAGTTCCGCCAACAGCATCGGCGAACCGACCATATCCTCCAAGGCATCCAGCCGTTCGTCGATGACGGCTTTTGTCCGCAGCGGGCGGAGAATCCATTCGCGCAGGAGTCGCGTGCCCATCGGCGTCACCGTCTCATCCAAGACGGACATCAGCGTGTTGCCCTTTCCGTCCGCGAAAATTGGTTCGACAAGCTCCAGATTCCGCTGGCTAATGCGGTCGATGACCATGCAATCTTCTGTTAGATAGCAACTTAGCGTTGTGATATGCGATGCGTCACGCCGCAAGTTGTTTTGAGCATAATGTAGCACGGCGCCTGCTGCAGCCACCGCCAATTCCATGCCGCGGCAACCGTAACCATCTAACGAAGCGACTCCGAAATGCCTGCACAGCAAATCTTTCGCAACCTGCAAATCAAAAACCCAGTCTTCTACCGTCGTCCAGGAAATATGCCTTGGAATGTCCGGAAAACCGCCATCCTCCCATGCTTTCAATTGAGAGTTCGTCGTCAGGCATTCCGCTGGACGGATACGATTCATTTCCGTCTCAAATGCCTGTAATCCACGAGTTTCCGTCACGCGAAAGTCCCCCGTGCTCAAATCCAGAAGCGCCAATCCATAACGATCTTTGCCAGGGCAGACGGCAACAAGAAAATTGCTTTGGTTCGAATGGAGCAGATCGTCCTCCAGCACGGTTCCGGGCGTGATGACTTGAATGATATCCCGCTTCACCAACCCCTTGGCCAGTTTGGGATCCTCCATCTGCTCCGCGATGGCCACCTTGTAGCCACCTTCCAAAATCCGCCCAACATACGTCTTCAGAGCATGATACGGCACGCCGCACATCGGCACGCCAGCCCGCGCCGTCAGCACGACATCCATCAACGGCGCCGCCGTCTTCGCATCCTCGAAGAACAATTCATAAAAATCCCCCATGCGAAACAGCAGAATCGTGTCCGCAGGCAATTCGCTCTTGGCCTGCATATACTGCCGCATCGCGGGGGTCAAATCAGTTGTCGAACCACTCATCTTCCTTTTACCTTAATAGGTTTATAGCTGAAACCACAAACCACTAACCATTAGCCACTACTACAGATGCCCAACCATCTTGAACGTATTTGCTTTAAACTCTTAGCTCATAGTCATTTTCTTGAATTCCGGCACCTTCTCCTGAAGTTCACTGTAATTTCCCGTCGCAATGACGGAACCGTCCTTCATATAGACCAGATTGTCGCAATCCTTAACTGTAGTCAAACGATGCGCGATGATAATCAGCGTATGATTTCCACGAAGACGTTCAATCGCCGAAACGACCGCCCGCTCCGTCATCGTATCCAACGCAGACGTCGCCTCGTCGAACACAAGCAATTGAGGATTCCTATACAACGCACGAGCTATCGCCACACGCTGACGCTGCCCGCCAGACAGCCTTACGCCACGCTCGCCGAGCAGTGTCAATTCGCCTTTCGGCATCGTCTTCAAAAACTCGTCCAATTGGGATGCCTCAATTGCCATCTTCAGCGCATCTTCATCTATCTTGTCATCGTCTTCCCCCAAAGCGATGTTCGCACGAACCGTATCATCCAAAAGATAGATGTCCTGCGCGACATAGCCAATGTGCCGTTGCCATGCGCTCATACATGTCGCCACATCCTTTCCATCGACCAATATCCGTCCCTTGTCAGGCGGCAATAGTCCAAGCAAAACGTTTGCAAGCGTCGTCTTCCCCGACCCTGACGGCCCGACGATGCCCAACGACGAACCGCGCGGCACCGTCAAATGCACATCCCGCAGGACATCCCCTTCTTTTCCATCATAATGGAATGTAAGGCCTTCCATCTTGATTTCCGACTCGAACGGAATGTCCGGAACGGAATCGTCCTGCTGAGGCCTCGACTCCAAATCACGCAAATCATCGCACAAGGCAGCCAATACGCCACCAATGCTCTGAATGCCGTTGAAGAAACTCAAAAACTCTGTCAGCGTCCCTTTCAAGCGGGCGAGGCATACGGCAAACAGCGCCACGGTCGGGGCAATCGCCTTCGTGTCGCCATCGTTCAGCACCATCATCAGCCCCATCATCATCAAAAGCACACAGACAGTGATCAATTCCATGAACGGCCACATAAAGCGATGAACAATCATCATGCGGCGTGAACAGATGCTCATGTCCTCCAACAACTTGTGAAGACGATTGCAGAAATGCCGTATCCGACCGAGTATTCGTATTTCCTTGTATGCGCCTATGCCCTCGCTGATACATTTGATTCCCTCCTGCCGAAGCTCATGCTCCCGCCATCCCCACTTTTTGTTTTTGTTGTTCACAAGCAGGATAAAGCCTCCGCCAAACAACGCCAGCGAAAAAAACGATGCCAAACACACAACCCAATTGTACCAAAGCATCAACCCAACAACCGACAGGATGATGATTCCATCTCGTCCCATTTCAATCAATCGCGCAAGCACCAGACTGGTAACACGTTCCGCCTCTGTTTGAATATTCGTGATGATAACGCTTGAATTATGATGCAGATGAAACGAATACGGTGCCGACATATATGCCTTGAACAATCGAGCCGACAACTCGACTTTCCTGTTCTGAAGCACACGAGCCATTGCATAGAAATTCAGAGCCATGTATAATGTACGAAATATAAACAGAACGGCCAGTATAATTCCGCAAGTGACCAGACTGATTTCATTCATGTCAATTCCCAGCCATTCCACCACACGGCCTAGACGGCTGACGCTTGAAAGGGAACTGTCGCCTGTCAGCATCGCCACAAACAGCGGCACCGCCCCCAGGCTCGCCAGCTCCAAAAGCGTACTGCCAAGCATCAGGACTATAATGATAGTGAAATGCACTACGTCCCGCTTGCTAAACAGATAGCATATATTTTTGAACAATGATTTCATTCTACGCTTTTACACCACATCCAATCAACAATGCTATATTATTGTATAGCATAATTCCCATTATGGCAATTCATCCCACCAAACTTTTCCATCCATGCAAGTGAAAAGCACAGATGCGCGGAAGAAGAGAATTTCCACACGACTACTGCCGTAATTGCAGTAGCCTCTTATATCGTCATCTTACTCCCTTACAACAGCTTGAAAATAGCAAGTCTTGTTGTCTTCCGATAGTCCATCCACATAAATCCATCCATCGTCACGCTTCACGCCACCACAAAACACCGTCTCACCATTCAAAACCTGATGGTTGTAGTTGATTTGGAACTCGCGGATGCGCGGCGCAGCCCCCATGATTTCACCGACGGAATCGTAGATGAACCTTCCATAGACGGCATTGTTCAAATGGCCGATTTCATCTATATCACTCCAACTGATGTGGTAAGGACGGCGATTTTCAATTTCCAATTTCTGGATTTTGCCCAAGTCGCTGAAATGATGATGACCGTCTTGTGTGTCACGGATCAGCGGCGGCAGGAAATCCAACGGCTTCAACGGTCTGAACGTATCTGCATCCAAGAGAAGCCAATAGCTCGTGCCGCGCAACAACGTGTCGTCGCCGCTTTTCATCGTATATTGACGCACAGCAAACAAAAGGTCAGTACCAGTCGGATACGTCTCCAATGTGAATGATGTGCCGACCGACAAGTCGGCATCCACCGCCACCCGCAGACGCGACAGCACCCATAGCATCCGTCGCCCGCCTAGACTGTCCAATCCGACTCCCAATTCGTCCGCATGATGCCCCGCCACATCCTGCAAATAATCCAGCATATCCTTCATCTTCAACACGCCGCCCACGCCGCATTCATGGTGCTGGATTATCTTTTCTGTTTTATAAATTGGTATCATATCTTCACCTGCAAAAAGTATTACACCCGCCCGACAATAATGTCGGCAAGCCGTTTGGAGAGAATCTCCCGCCTGTCGTCATCGACAAGGCTGAAGCGGTTGCCGTCATTTGGCGTGGAGAGGTAGTTCCACACGCAATACGGCGTCTCATGTTCGATGAGCAACCGGATCATGTCCGCCATGTAGGCTTCCCGCCATTCGATTTTCGCATGGCGGATGGTGCCGAACTCGCCGCACCACACAATACGTTCGGGATGTTCCGCCTGATATTGGAAGACAGGCGCGAGCGTATCGCGCAAGTACTGGATATCCATAGATTTATAGTTCGGATAAGGATTCTTCGCACCATGAACTAATCGCTGGAAATCGCGATATCGTTCGATGTTGTCGCACGGATACGGCATGTCGCGGTTGTAGTACAACTGCGGAGCCTGCAGCACACCACGCTGATGCGTGAACTCGTTCGGCGCGTAGTTATGCCACGTGAAGACAATGTCGTCGTCGTATCCCGTCAAATCTTTTACGTAGTGCGGACTGTTCCAGCAAATGGAACCGACGATGATCAATCGTTTCAGATTCAGCTTGCGGATTTCCACTATCGTCTTCTTCGCCAACACGTTCCATTTCTCTGGATCGACGTTCCGCACTTCGTTCAACAATTCGAAAGCCACTTCCGGATAACCGTGGAAACGCCGTTCAAATTCAAGCCAGACAGCAATGAATCTCTTCTGAAGCTCCTCCGAATCAAGCAGCTGCACTTTTTCCTGAATATCGCAGTAGTTGCCGATTGCCTTGTGCATATTTAAGACAAGATTCAGCCCTGCGTCGCGGCACCAGCCGATGAACCGTTCGATGATCTCGAAAATCCGTTCTCGATAGACGCCCGGTGCCTCCTCCACGACGACTTGATCGAAGCCCATGCGGATGTGGTCCAATCCCAACGACTTGATGTAATCGACATCCCGCCGCGTGATGTACGACTCGAAATGCTCCATGTCGCCGATCGTGATGGGGAAGCGCCATTCCATCGGCAGCACGTTGAACCGCTTGTAGTTCGTCAGCCATCCGCCGATTCCCATCCCTTTTTCAAATCCAATAAACCGTTTCATTCCACCATCCTATATATCACTAACCACTAACCACTAATAGCTGAACCAACGCGCTTTGTAAATCTTCGCGTTGCCCGGCAGCGTCCATTTGCGGTCACCGTTCAGCAACATCACCGTGTCGTTCCAATAGTTCTCTTTCGGAATCTGGACCAGCTGCTCCCCAGTCTCCGGATGAATGCTGATGCTTTTGACGGATTTACGCTTCAGAAACAGCTTGTATTGTCCCGTCATCGTGTCGAATTCCAGCATGTTCCGCCCTGTCATCAACAGCTTGTGCTCCTTCTCCAGCAGAATCAGATCGTGCCCCCAATACGGATTGGGCTTCAACGGAAACGATTCCACAATCGTCAGTTGCGGATTTTCATAATCAAAATTGTAACGGCAGCAGATGACGGCCTCCTTGCCGACGGCCCACACGAGCCCGAGAAGCTTGTCCCATACGACGCCATGCGCATCCGCAAACGTCAGCTTGAAGGTCTTGTGAGCTGTCTTCTCATCACCTTTCCGCGTGAAAACCATCAGGAAATTGCCCGTGCTGGACGCCGTGATGATCGTCCCGTCCGGCAGAAGATCCGCCGAATGCGTGCTGCCGCCCGGATAGCCCGTGAAAACGCTCTGTTTCGTCTCGACATCCACCAACGCCATGCCACCCGTCGATGACGTGACGAGAATCTGCTTTCCACCGTTCACAACTATCGTTTCATCAATATGATTGAATCGCTTGAGACGATCCGCTGGAATGTTAGGATCGCCTTCCGGATTCCATTTCCACAGAATGCTTTCCGGCTTCGACCAGTCGCCATCGACATCCATGACCAGCACATCCCGCGTCGCTTGGTTGGAACAGAGGATCTGATTGCGCAAATCCCTCCCATACAAGGAGATCACGCATAAAAATACTAGAAGAATCAATCGTTTCATAATTTGAGCCCAATAATTATGAATTGTGAATTATGAATTGTGAATTATGAATTGTGAATTATGAATTGTGAATTATGAATTGTGAATTGTTAATTGTGAATTGTTAATTGTTAATTGTTAATTGTTAATTGTTAATTGTTAATTGTTAATTGTTAATTGTTAATTGTTAATTGTTAATTGTTAATTGTTAATTGTTAATTGTTAATTGTTAATTAAAAAGAGAACCACCGCGTCTTGTAGATTCGTGCCTTATTTGGCAGCGTCCACTTGCGGTCGCCGTTCAACAGCATCACCGTATCGTTCCACCATTCTTCGTTTGGAATCTGCACAAGTTGTTCGCCAGTAACGGGATGGATGCTGATGCTTTTGACGTTCCGCTTGCCCGAAAACTGACGAAACGTTCCGAGCATCGTGTCGAACTCCAGCACATCACGTCCCGTCAACAGCAGTTTGTTCTCCTTCTTGAGCAACACCAGATCATGTCCCGAATAGCCTTTTCCCAAATCAAATGATTGAACAGGAACAAGTTGCGGATTCTCGACATCGAAATTATAGCGGAAGGCAACTAGCACATCAGCGCCAACCGCCCACACAAGACCATGAATCTGATCCCACACGACACCGTGCCCACCGGGGAATTTGTATGTAAACGTCTTATGCGGCGTCTTTTCGTCACCAATCCGCGTGAAGACTTTCAGCGTCGCGCCCGTGCTGGACGCCGTGATGACCGTTCCATCCGGCAGCAGTTCCGCCGAATGCGTGTTGCCGCCCGGATACGCCGTGAAGACGCTCTGCTTCGTCGCGACGTCGATCAACGCCATGCCGCCGCCGGAAGCCACGACCAATACCTGCTTTCCGTCGGAAACGCACTTCGCATCGCTCATGTTGTTGAACGCCCTGACTCGCTCCGGGGGGATGTTCGGATCGTCCTTCGGATTCCAATGCCAAAGAATCGCTTCCGGCTTCGACCAGTCGCCGTTCGCGTCCATGATGAACACATCGCGCGTCTTCTGGTCTGAACACAGAATCTGATTGCGCAAATCCTTCCCGAACACACACAATGTACAAAGCAAAACACTCACAAATAAACCTTTCATTTTTTTCTCTAAATTATCAAGCCAACAACTCTTTGATTTCAATCTTATCAAACGCGATAGATTGCGAATCCACCGCCAATTCCAATCTCGACGGCTTCATTCGAACGCGATTCGATATAAGCGTCCTCTGTCCAGCGATTTCCACATCAACGACGGTGCAACGCATCTTCGGACTGTACCGCACGATCATCTTCAGCGTGAACATTCCTTTCAGCACATCGACGTTCTCCAGGCAGAAATTCTGGCTGCCCGCATGGATGCCGTGCGACGCCTTCACGCCCCATCCCAACCGATCCTGCGGAATCGTTTTCAATCCTTCGCGAATGGTCTGGATTTCAGGATGGAAGCCGCCGTCCGTCCCGCAAGGCGAAATCTGCATCCGCTTCTTCGCGAAATCCAACTGGAATTCACAGCTCCGCGAAGGATTCTCCGCATCCATAAGACGCACGGCCAGACGGCCTTCCGCCTGCGCATGAAGCGTCATCTCCACATAGACCGATTGACCCATTTCAAAACCGTACCCCAAGGGACGTCCAACCGTCACAACCGTATCCGCCACCTCATGCAACGTTTTTCCAGCCTTCGGCGCAAGTTCTTCCGGCCATTTCATGCCCAAACGACCGTCAGGATATTGAATCAATTCGCGAACGGCGATGCAGCTTCCCCAACCGATGCCACTGAGCCAGCCGCCGATGATCATACGGTTGTCTTTGAACGGCGCCACCATCGGCACGGCCAGTCCGTCGTAGATGTCATATCCCTGTGCGGCGGAATCGACGAACGGGTCGTCGCCTTTCGCCGTCCAGAAGCCTGTCACACCCATGAGAAGATAACGGAAACC
>JAGCSE010000020.1 GCA_017964325.1 Victivallales bacterium
CTAGCGGCTCTAGAAGCTCTAGAAGCTCTAGCGGCTCTAGAAGCTCTAGAAGCTCTAGCGGCTCTAGAAGCTCTAGAAGCTCTAGCGGCTCTAGAAGCTCTAGAAGCTCTAGCGGCTCTAGAAGCTCTAGAAGCTCTAGAATTACAGAAATTCTTTGAGGACGCGCAAGGCGTTCTTGTGGAAGACTTTCTCAATGTCCTCGTCCGTGTATTTGCGGCGGCGGAGCTCCGCTTCCAGCAATGGCATGTAGCTGCAGTCGGGCATCTCCAGACGGCGGCTGATGCCGTCGTAGTCGGAGCCGAGGGCGACGACGTCGATGCCGCCGACGTTGCGGAAATGGTCGATGTGGTCAGCGATAAGTGCCGCTGTTCCATAGTAATGGCCGTCCGCTGCGGGCTTGTCGGTCAGGAAGCCTGCGCAATAGTTGATTCCCGCGACGCCGCCGCGTTCGGCGATGGCGCGGACCATGTCGTCTGTCAAATTGCGGGCGTGGTTGCAGATGGCGCGCGAGGAGGAATGGGAGGCGATGAAGGGACGTGTCGTGTTATGATAGACGTCCCAAATTCCTGCGTCGCTCAGGTGGGAGACGTCGATGATGATGCCGAGGCGTTCCATTTCATGGAGGAATTCGATGCCGAGCTTCGTCAGACCGTCCGTGGTGTTCGGGATGGCGGGATCGTCCGTGCCTGGCGTGCAGCTATTTGGAGACGCGAGCGTGTTCTTGAAATTCCATGTGAGCGTCATGATGCGGACACCGAGGCGGTAGAAATTCCGCAATGCGGCGAGGGAGCCTTGGCAGCAGCCGCCGTCTTCGATGGTCAGCAAGGCGCTGATCTTTCCGGCCGCGTGGTTGGCCTCCAGATCCGCCCAGGATTTCACCTGCTCGATCCGGTCCGGATATTCATTGAGTATGCGGTAGAATTCGTCGATTTCCTCCATGGCATACAGCAACGGGTCTTGGTTGTTCTCCATATAGACGAACGCGGCGAAGCATTGCAGAAGATAATCGCCTTTCGCAAGTTTCTGCAAATCAATCTGGTTGTCGTTTTTTTCGAAACAGAGCGGGGTGCCTTTCCGGACGGCTTGGCGTGCTTTGTAGAGGACGTCGCAATGGAAATCGATGACTTTCATGGTGTGCTGCTTTTAGGGTTGTGTAAAATCCCACCCCACTATAATTTAAACTAAAAGAGAATGCTTGCAAGTTTTGATGAAATTCATTTGATGTTGATCAATTGCATGTCGCAAAAAATGATTATGCTGCCGCACGGACTGGAAATACAGGATGTCGTCGTGGAGGAAAAGGGAGGAGGTGGCGCGGCGCGCCTGCGCTGACAGAATTCCCCGCAGGCGGGACGCCTGGCGGGACAACCCACCCGCAGGCGGGACGTCGCGCGGGACTCCCTTCATTTCAGTGTGTCCAAGATTCCTTTTATGTAGCCTGTTGCGAAGAGGTTGCCTTGCATCGTGTAACCGAAATTCTCATTGCTTTCACCGGCCATGGTGGGGGTGTGGTCCGGGCGGACGAGACAGTCGGGGGCGTGTTTCAACGTAATTCGCAAGAGTTCTGCCATATCCGTCGGGCCGTTGTCGTGGAACGTTTCGCGGAAACATGTTTTCGTTCCCGTCACATCGCGGAAATGGAGGAAGAAAATCCGCTTGCCGAATTCCGGAATCAGCTTGAAGACGTCTTCGCCCATCGCGCGGAAAGTCGCCTGGCAGAACGTGATACCGTGCGACGGACTGTCGCTTAGCGACATCGCGCGGCGATAGGCGTCCGCGCTCGTGAGGATGCGCGGGTAGCCGAAGAACGGCGACAACGGCGGATCGTCCGGATGGAGGCCCATCTTCACGCCGGCGGCTTCGGCGGCCGGCATCACGGCGCGGAGAAAATAGGCGTAGTTGTCCCACAGTTGCTCTTCGGAGAATTTCAGCTGGACATTGTTGTCGATTTCCGAGAGATCGAATCCGCTCGTCAATGCACCGCCGCGCTCGTGTAAGTCATTGCGTGAACGGAACCAGCCGACTCCGGCCATAAAATTATAACAAAGCAATTTCAGACCGAGTCTTCCCATATTGGTCAACATTTTGCAATACTTTTCAATATCTTCATCGCGGCCGGGCAGACCGAGCTTGATGCGGCTCATGTCGAATTCGTCGCCTTCGAGCGCATACAGATTCAGCCCTGCATCTTCGAATTGGTCGCGGATGAATTTAAGCGATTCGTAATCAGATGGATCGGCAAGCCCGCTCAATTCCGGCGCGGCTTTCGTGACGACCGCCTCCACTCCAAGTTGGGCGGCAAGCGTCCACTGGATGTTTCGTCTGCATGGCAGCATCAAACCGATTTTCATAGCCTAAATCCCTGTGCTGGAAAGGAAACCACCATCGACTGGCACGGTGATGCCGGTCACGAAAGCCGCCTTCTCGTCGTCGAGCAGCCATTCGACGCAGCCCAGCAGGTCCTGTGCTTCGCCAAAGCGTTGCATGGGCGTGTGGTGCATGACGTTTTCGCCGCGCGGCGAGAGACCGCCGTCCGGTGTCCGAAGGTACTTGATGCTCCGTTCATTCACGAAAAATCCTGGTGCGACGGCATTTACACGGATGTTCGCAGGCGCGAGATAGGCGGCCAGCCATTGGGTGAAATTCGCGATGGCGGCCTTGCTCATGGCGTAGGCGGACACGCGTGACAGCGGGCGGTAGGTGTTCATTGACGCGAAGTTAAGGATGGAGCCACCGCCGGCCGCCGCCATCTGCTTTCCGAAAATCTGGCAGGGGATGACCGTTCCGACTGTGTTGGTCTTCAAGACGTTGGCGAAAACGTCCATGTCGAGATCGAAGAATCCGCGCATGTCGTCTGGCTTGTCGGATGTGATTTCCACTGGATTGTAGGCCGTGTTGGTCGTCATCGCGTTGATGTTGTTTCCGCCTGCGCCGTTGACAAGAATGCGGCAGGGACCCCATTCAGCCGCGACATGGGCGGCGATGTCAGTCAGAGCCGTTACGTCGTTCACGTCTGCGCATTCAATCCGCCAGACACCGCCTTTTGACTGGATGACAGCCGCCGTTTTGTCCAGTTTCTCCTTTGTCCGGCCGATCAAGACGACTTTCATGCCTTTTTCAGCCAAAAGTGCCGCGATGACGGAACAGAGCGTTCCGCCCGCGCCTGTGACAACCGCTACTTTTCCTTGCCATTCCATGCTCATCTAAATGTCTCCGTTATAAGTTGTTTGGCATTGCCGTAGGACAACGCCAAGGCCAGTTTTGCCAAAATCTCCATGTTCCGCGGCAGTTCGTCCTGCTGGGCTTGCTCCGCGAGAAAATCACACATCACGCGTCGAAAATAATCATGCCTGACGAAACTCAGAAGGCTTCGCGAATCAGTCGTCATGCCAGGATGGACGGACAGCACGCCGAAGGCGGCGGTTGCCGCGAGGCATTCGCGAATGCCCATCCGATGGTCGCAATACCACCATGCGGGGCCAAGCCTGACTTGGCCTCGAACGCCGTCGCCCGTGAAAGAACCCGTCAGACAGGCGAATGGCGCCAAATCGTTCGGTGACAATGGATAAAGAATAATTGTCGGCATCCCATTTGTCGCACGTTCCAAATCGTTCAGCAACATTGACAACGATGCCATGTCGGTGGAATTGCCAATTGTCGCATAGCCACCTGCGGGACCTGCAATGTTGCGCAGACGGTCGCTTGTTTTGCGCAATGCCCCGACATGGAGCTGAAGCGTCCAATGAAGCTGTGCATATTCATTGGACAATATCCTAAGTATTTCCGATTGAAGATAATATATTTCAGATTCTGGCAGTTCGCCGTGTAGCCATGATTCAAATCGGGCGGCGTTGCGGCCGTCATCTGGCAGATAGACGAAACCGCTGTCCAGAGCGTGGTCGGCGAATTGGCAGCCATATTTCTTCAACGTCTGAAGTCGTTTTGAGAAAAGATCTGTCAATTCTTCCAGGGTTTTGGGATGCCAATCGCTTGGCAATCGCAAAGTTAGGGCATCATCTCCCCTAAAACTTGGAACAACATTTGAAAGACCGTTGAAATAGGTGAAATCATCAGTCAAACCAACGCATGGCGCAGCGTATTCAACGTGAAATTTTTTCAGGAGTCCTTGTGCTGTAAAACCATCTTGCGCAAGCATTTCGTTTGCTTTTTCGTAAATAGAGACAGCTGTCTTTTCGTTCAATGGCTCTGTGATGCCGAAAACGCTTTCCAGTTCCATCATGCTCCAAAAATAGAGCGGATTGCCTGCAAGTTGTGGGAGTGTACGACTCCATGCTATGAAACGATCAAAATCATCGGCGTTGCCCGTGATAAGCTGTTCCTTTTCGCCGCAGATGCGCATGGCGCGATGCTTATAGGGGTCTGACGAGACCCACAGTTCCGTGACGGTGCGGAATCTGCGGTTTTGATGCAGGTCTTTGACGGAAAGATGGTTATGCCAATCAATCAATGGAAGGTCTGCCACTGATTGGTACAAGGTTTGAGCTTCTTCGGAATGGAGGAGAAAGTCTTTTTTCATATTAAACCGTCTTGCATAAATTCCGTTTCCAGACCTTCTCAACCATTTTAATATATATCTTGCAGATGGTTTGTAAACAAATGATGGCAAGAACTATGCCAACTTGACGCAATAAATGCTAATATTTTTATGCTTTTTTTGCGTCAATGCTGTGTAAGCATTTATTCTGCAAGTTCGTGAATCCACTTGCGGATTTCGTCTGCAGGATTGTCTGCTTGGGTGAAAGCCGTAACAGCGGCGATGTGCTGGCAGCCATGGCTACGCAGTGTTTTCAGGTGGGAGAATTTGATACCCCCCATGACGGAGAATGGAACGGTTACCTGCGGCGCCAGTTCCGACAGCATCTCAAGTCCCAATGGGTTCATTGGCAAGGACTTGGTGCCAGTGGCGAAAATTGGGCCGATGTTCAGGTAGGAACATCCGTCACGTTGCGCCGCCAGCAGTTCCTCGCGGTTGTGTGTGGAGACGCCGATGAGCAGCTGCGGGGCGAGTTTGCGGGCCTCGGCGCAGGGGAGGTCGTCCTGTCCGAGATGGACGCCGTCGGCGTCGGCGAGAAGGGCTGCGTCGAGTCGATCGTCCGCAATCAAAAGAGCTTTGAATTCGTCCGTCAATTTGCGGGCGGCCTTCAATAGTTCAAGATAATCGCGGTCGCACATGGTCTTCTCGCGGATTTGGACGATTTTCGCGCCGCCTTCGAGAATCGAACGGACGACATCCAATGGATTGCGACCTGCGCAAAAGTCCGTGGTGACAACGGGATAGACGGATGCCAGCTTGAAGGCGGCGACTCTTTCTTGTTCTGTCTTGAAGGTCATTGCTATTCTGGGAGGGATGATTATGGTTGGTGGTCATGCATGAATGGCGGTACATCGAAGCTGATGGATGACCGCAGGACGATATTAGCCATCCTATTCGTCTTTCTTGAGCTTTTCGTCAAGAAAGGCGTTAATTTCGGCGGGGTTGATGTTTTCCGTGAGCCTGCCGAGTTCGTATGAACCGAGGCGGAGGACTGCGGCGGGAGTAGTAGTGAGTTTGAAAAACTCCAAGGCTCCTTCATCCTTCTGGACGTTCATGAGAATGATGTTGCATTGGTCTTTGCGAGCGGTGCGAAGCTCCTCCACCCATGGCTGTCCATCCAGTTCGCCGCGAGTGACGAGAAGCAGAAATGGTTTGGCTTCCGCAGACGGATTACCGATTCCGGCGGGCTTCAACTCGCCGGAATCGGTGACGGGAATGACTGCCATTTTCTGCACAGGCTGCGTCTTCCGCTGCTCCTTCGTCGCTTCAATGATTTTCTGCTGTTTGTGCATGAACCATACGGCGGCCAGAAGGACCAGCGGATAGATGATGATGCGCGGCGAAAAACGCCGTTTACCATATTGTTCTGGATCAGAGAATGGCATGGCTATTTGGTCGCGGGGAGGGTGATGATGGAACCGACGGGAAGCCGTTCGGCGTTCAGGCCTGGATTCAGCTTCAGGATTTCATCCACGAGTTTCTTGTCGCCAAGTTCGCGTTCGGCAATGGATTCCAGCGTGTCGCCTTTTTTAATTTGGTATTGGAAAGGCTTGTCATGTGTGAAGGGGCGGTTTTCGCCCGTGTGGCTGACGACGCCGACTTTTACGACTTGCTTGCGTTCGCCAAGGCGGAAGGAAAGCGTCTGATGTGTTTCGTCGGGACGGCCGTAGTTCGTGAAGACTTCGGCGTAGAGCGTGACGGGGCCGATGACCTTCTGGGAGTGGGAGCCATAGTAGTCGGTCTCGATGACGTAGTCGCCTTTTTTCGCATTACGAATCATAAATTCTTCTGGACCATAGCCTTGCGTGAAATCAGGGGAGTTGCGGCCGCCCGTTGCGGTGAATCGGTGGTTGTACATGCACTTTTCGCGGAAGGGGTCGGTGACCCAGAGGTCCATGTCCGTCATATCCGTGTCCCAGTTGATGATGACACGGATGTCAACGTCAATCAGATGGCGGAATTCTTCGGGAATCTCTTTGATGGCGATGTTCTGGCGTTTGGCGCGTTCGGCGATGCGGTTGATTTCGTTCAACGCGATGTTTTCGATTTCGGGGAAGCGGCTGTTGAACTTGTTGTTGACGACGATGAACAGCAAGTCAATGGCTTCCTGGAACTTACCGAGTTCGTCCAGCACGAGCGCGAGATCGCGGTAGGACTGCGGCTCCTCCTTCGCCATGGCGAGAACCTTGCGGAAAACCTGTTCGGCGGATTCAAGTTCGCCGAAGAAGCGGAGTTTGTAGCCGAGAATGCGGAGGACTTGCCGGTTTTCAAGTTCGAGTTCAGCGAGATTGGAAAGGACAGTGACGGCGGTCGCCTTGTCCTTCTGTTCCGTCGCGAAGAAGTCCGCGCAGTCCATGTAGAAGCCGGGGGCGTCTCCATACGTCTTGCGTAGCGTGAGATACGTTTCGTAAGCTTTGCCTTTGGCGGCTTTGCGGAGATCGTCCAGATACGGCGCGGAGGGCGTCCACGCCTGGATGGCGGTGCGTGCGGATGGCGTGGCGGATGGTTCCGCATTGGCGCGAGCGGGAGCTTCCTCCATGGCGACGGCACCGTCTTCCATGGCCGTAGGAGCTGCCATAGCCCGCATGGCAGGGGCAGGAGCGGGAGCTCCAGCAACTGCATTACTGCGTAATTCTACATCTCTTCTTACACTTCTTCTTTCACTGTTTCGTGAGAAAATGCGTCCGAAGAATCCACGCTGTTCATCGCCAATATCGGCATTGATGCCCATTTCAACATCATCATCCCTTGATTTTGCGCCGACGGCGGCAAATGAACGCGTGTTGTGCCATGCTACGAGCGCGTCCCAAATCGCCTTGACATGGTTCATGTCGTTCGGAACGAGCTGGCCGGGCTCAGGCTTGTTCGTCTTGCCCTCGCGTGCGATGCGTTCGTCATACTGCTTGCGCATATCCGGCAGGGATTCCGGCGGGCGGACATGGTAGCGGACATATTGCTCCAAGTTGTCCAAAACGAGCAGGGATGTGTTGGGCGTGACGAGCCCGAACTGCTTGCCGGCGGCGGTGACGACATCTTCCGCCGCGTTGTCCGCAAGTAACGACGCAATCAGCATTTGTCCGTAATTTGTGCGGAGTACGCTGCCTTGTGGGGCATCCGCCGTGTTCAGGCTGAAGGAGAGCGTTTGCGGCTTGTCTCCTGTTTTGAACGTAACATCCAATTTGTGTGCCCCTTCGGGCAAAATGCCTGCGACGGCGAGCTTGCCGGATTCGAGCTTGGTTTTGCAATCGTTGGTTATGTCTTTGCCGTCCAGAAGGATGGATGTGACGGCGGCGGACTGTGTGTTGAAAATGGCGATGGCCTCGTCTAGCTCAATCGTGCGGAGGTCGATGGCCTGGCCACCCGTTTTCTGCGATAGTCTGCGGAGCGTGGCGATGTTCTGGTCGCGGTCTTGGAATACGGCATTGAGCTGACGCTGTGCGAGATTAATGGTTTTAAGGTCTGGACCGAAATTGTCAAGACCATCCGAGCAGAGGATGATGTTGGCGTTTGCAGGCGTAGTGGCGATGGCGGCGGCGAGATTGGAGGCACCGTCAAAGGGGGCTTTTCGGATGGCGTCCAGCAGGGCGGATGGCGAGTCGAACTGCTTGGGCTGTTCAGGCTTGTCACGGAAGATGACGAGCGTCAACGGCTGTTTGTTCGGAAGGATTTTTTCAAGGAAAGACAGTTCGGCATCATGATCGGTCTTATCGCGGGAGGCGGAAGCATCCCAAAGAACGATGGTCGGCGGCTGCCGTTTGGTGCCCGAAGTCGTTTCCACGACGGCATCAACAGCAAAATAGCAGTTGCCGTCCGAGGCCTTTTCGGCGACGGCGCATTTAAGCGGGGCGGTCATGATGGCGACGTTCAAATCCTCTGAAAGGGCGATGTCCTTCATTTCCGTTTCGGCTACATAGAGGTTCTGCCATGAACCGAACGACAGATTGGCAAACTTGCCGACGCGGACTTCCGGGGCTTTCTGCGCGGCCGCTACTTCGATGCGTAACTTGAAGGAGCGCAATGGCTTCTCAAATCGCAGAGGTTGTTTGTAGTAAGTCGCGTAGTCATTGCCTTCTTTGACGATATCGACGTTGGAGACGTATTTGACGCGGATTTTGCGCGTTCCGCCGGCAGGCAGCGGATAGATTCGCGTCTTGAAAACGTTGCCGGCGGCCTGTTCGACAAGGCCTGGATCGACACCCTGCCGGACAAGCTCTTCAAATACGACGCGCGCCTTCTCCTTTTCGACGATGACGCCGTCCACAAGTGTGCCGTTGATGTCGAGTGCGTAGCCGGAGACGGTCGCATCCGTCGGCAGCGGAAAGTAGAGTTCGCCTTCGAGAACACGATTGTTGGGGTTGAAGAAAGTGAGCGTCATGGTCGTTTCCGCATGGACGCCGTTGACGGCGGCGCGGATATCGACGTCTTTCACTTCAATGGGTTGGGCCTGGATTTCAGGCGGCAGTTTGATGACGATTGGCTCGATGATGATTGGCGGGCGGGGGGGGATTGGTGGACGCGGAATGATGTTTTTGTTGGCTTCCTGCGCGAAGAGCGCCAACGATGCAAGACAGCAAACAGTAAGCAGTTTCATGATTTTCCTTCCTCTTTTTGTGGGTGAAAGCAGGTCGGTCAAACGGCCTTCCTTGTACTATAATAATATATGTTCACTAAAAATCAAATGGAAATGGCGTGCGCGTTCCGCATGCGCCTCTGTCAAACCTTAAACCTATAGGGGCGAAAAAAGGAAAATTCTAATTGTAATTGCTGGATGGTCTCATAAAAAGGCATTCTGCTGATGGAAATTCGTTTACTCAAGGCGAGACGGTAATATTCTTAACTTAAGCCCCTTAGGAAGTTAACTGTGGGGAAAATGAACACTTGAGGGTGAACATAACCTATGGTAACACAGGAAAATAAATGGAACCGCGTTGACGGTGGCAGGAACAAAAGTCAGGAGTATTGCCGAGATGGCCTCGTTATCCCAAAAGGAAATTCAGATCGTCCAATGTAAATTTCGGCGGTTGGCCGGAGTTTTCATGATCAAGGATGGAGTTGGCCAGATTTCTTTTACTTTGTTGCATTAGCAAGACTTTCTCCTCAATGGTGTCTTTCGTAATGACTTTGTATGCAAATACATGGCTTGTCTGGCCGATGCGGTAGGCGCGGTCGATGGCCTGCGCTTCCGTGGCGGGATTCCACCATGGGTCGAGCAGGAAGATGTAGTCGGCGGCGGTGAGATTGAGGCCAACACCGCCCGCCTTGAGGCTGATGAGAAATGCGGCGATGTTCGGATTAGTCTGGAATGACGTGACTTGTGCTTCCCTGTCAGGTGTCTGTCCGTCCAGGTAGGCGTATGGGAGATTGCGTTGGCGGAGACGTTCGGCGACGATTTTTAGAAATGTCGTAAACTGCGAGAATACAAGAACTTTATGATGTTCGTCCGCAAGGGAGGCGATTTTGTCCATGACAAGTTCCAGTTTGGCTGAGTCTTCATGGATGCGGCCGCTGTCCAGCAGGCCTGGATGGCAGGCGGCTTGGCGGAGGCGAAGAAGCGCAACGAGCGAATCCATGGTCGATTGTCCTGCGACTTTTTCATCTTCCTTTCCCAGAAGCTTCTGACGAAAATACAGGCGGAGATTTTCATATTCGGCGCGTTGTGTTTCGTCAAGTTCGCACCAGAGAACGAGTTCCGTCTTTTGTGGAAGATCTGTGGCGACTTGTTGCTTGGTGCGTCGCAGGATGAATGGCCGAACTGCGGCGCGAATTTTCTCGACGTTTTTGGCAGAAATCTGTCCGTTTGGACCGAGCGACGGTGTGGTCAGAAGGTTTCCAAAGAGCCCTGGATTCAGGAATTCCAGTTGCGATGCCAATTCAGACAACGAATTTTCGATGGGAGTTCCCGTCATGGCGATTCGGAAGTCCGCTTTGATGAGGCGTGCGGCTTCGGCGGCGGCCGCATGGGCGTTTTTGATGGTCTGCGATTCATCGAGAATGCATGTGTCGAAAGGAATTTTTGCAAGTTTGAGGGCGTCGTTGCGAAGCGTGCCGTATGTCGTCAAAACGATGTCGTCATGATCGAACGCGTGAGGATCGCAAGAGCGGTTGGAACCTGCATGGATGCGGACACGAAAGTGCGGCGTGAATTTCTGCGCTTCAGACATCCAGTTGAAAATGAGAGACTTTGGAACGACGACAAGCGTGGGGCGGTTGCAACCTTGCGTGTGGCGCGAGTCGATGAAGGCAAGAATCTGGATGGTTTTGCCAAGGCCCATGTCATCGGCAAGGCAGGCTCCGAGGCGGCGTTCGTACATGGCGAGTAGCCAGCCAAGTCCTTCACGTTGATAAGGGCGGAGTGTGGCATGGAATGACGGCGGCGGGTCTGTGGGAACGGCGGCGATGTCGCGGAAATGGCGGACGTTTTCGCGGAATGTTTCATCGAAATCGACTTTCTGTTCTTCCAGAAGTGATTCGATGAGAGCTGCTTGTTCGAGTTTGAATCGGATGGCGTCTCCAGCTTTTTCGCCGAGTTCCGTGAGGACGGTGAAATTCTGGAGCCATTCGAGCGGAAGGAGGCCATACGTGCCGTCGTCGAGGCGGACGGCGTTGGCACCTTCGGATTGAGCTTTGAGGATGTCGGGGAGGGGGATGGACTGTCCGTCGAAATCGACTTCCGCCTGTAGGTCAAACCAGTCAATGCCAGATTTCATAACAGGTTGTTTGACAAGTGGTTTGCGATATGTTTTGCCTTCGGCGGTGATGAACCAGTCTTCGTTGACGAGCGTTTGGACGGCTTCGTCCAATTTGGATGGATGGAGCTTCCAGCCGAGTTCTTCGGAACCCGCCTTGCTGTTGAAGCGGAAGCCTAAGTCTTTCATTCTGAGCTTCAAAGCTTCTTCGGCGATGGAATTGCGGGCAATGAGGGCGTTTGGGGTGCGACCGTTGAGTTTGGTTTTTGATTCGAATTCATCGACGATGGCGGAATCGTAGTCAAAGGAGAGGATGGCATGGAGTTGTTCGTGGCCCTGATATTTGTAGATGGCTGTGCGGATGTAGAGTCGTCCTTTTACGGGCGGTGTTAGGATTTCTGGTTTCAGAATTGCAGGAATAGTGGATAGCGGCAGACTGGTTGTGGCGGTAAGATGACGTGCAAGACGTTGGGCCGCTTCTAGTTGAAGAGGACGAGACGGAGTAGATAAAAG
The DNA here is from genome assembly GCA_017964325.1 of Victivallales bacterium. The sequence continues at coordinate 11,755 of JAGCSE010000020.1, forward strand.
TTTCTGGGCGCTTTCTTCCGCGTGATTGAAATCACAGTGCAAAAGATGGTTCTTTGACAGGATGAGTGACGGAGGAAAAATGGCAAGTATCTGGTCTTGAGGTATATCTGAAAAAATGGGAACAGGCTGGAACGTCTGGTCGTCTTGTTGGATGAAGCCGATGTCAAATGATATAGGAACGGAAAAATCGACGGTGGCTGCGTGGAGCTTTCGCGGCTGTTCGGTGTTGGAAGTCCAGCGGAGAAGATTACGTGTATCGAGGGCTTCAAAGAAATGGGTGGCGAGGAGGATTGGGAGTTGGAAAGCGTTTGGCGGGAGAGATTTGTCTTTTGGAAGGGAGGCTTGGAGAAGGCGTGCCAACGGAATGGAATCGATGACGGTGGAGTTGTCAATAAGCAAAGGTTTGGCGGGAAAGGGCTTTTCGCCTGAGAGGGCGGTCTGCCGCCAATAGACATCCAGACGGATGGCGTCATGTTTAAGTGGTTGTAATTCGATTGGCAGGACGAAGATGATTTGTGTGGCGTTGTTTGGAGTGCTTAATTGGAATTTCGGGAGTTGGATGCGCGGTTCAGGGCGGCGTTGATCTTCTTCGACGGCGGCTGTGGCGGAACGCGATTTCTCTGGTTCGTATTGGAGTTCCCCATTGTTGTAAGTCATTGTCGTGGAAGAAGAAAAACGCATGGATACGTTTCGTTTCAAGGCGAACAGCAGGTCGCCAGAGGCTTCTGCAAGCTTGAGGGCGGTCCACAAATGCGGGCAGACGCCGTCGGTGGGGCAGTCGCATTCCGGAATGAGACGGCGGTCTTTTACGGTGAAGGAAACAGTGAAGAGTTGTTTTCCTTCATGGATTTCCGCAGTCAGGCGATCGGGAGCACCCATGATGACGTGCGATCCAGGCAACAGTTCTTCGCCGCGCTTCCGTTGTTCTTCTGTAAAATTTACACTGAATTTATCCACGAATGTAAATGGAGCAATGACGAATGGCTTTTTAACACAGAGGCGCGGAGGCGTAGAGGATTAACGCAAAGGCGCGGAGGCGGAGGTTAATGCGGAGCCGAGTTTTTTCAAAGATTGCCGTTGACGGCGGGGCAGATTTCACGGAAATTGCAGTTGCGGCAGTTGTATTCATTTGGATTGCAGGGGAAATCCTCTTCGTCCGCGACGTTGTTTTCGACATCTTTCAGCTTGGCTTTCATGGCTTGCGCGGACGTAAGAATCTGGTCTTTGACGGAGACGAGCAGTGCGGCGTCGATGGAATAGTCGCTCATGCGTGCGCCATCGTAGAGGAACACGCCGTGCGGGGCGATTTTTTCAAGCGGAACATACCATTTTTCAAGGGCATAGAGAGCGTAGCAAGCCAGTTGGAAACGGAGGGAATCCTTCTTTTCGGAGCCTGTCTTCCAGTCGATGATATGCAGAAGGCCGTCGGAATCCGTATAGGCGAAATCGACGGCGCACCAGACTTTCAAATCGTCAACCGTGAACGTATCCAGTGTGTCAATGGGCTTCCAATTGACGAATGGGACGTTTGTAATCGTCTTGAGGACAGCGGAATACGCAAAGTTGTCGATGCAGTCCAAGACACGTTGCTTGATGGCATCCGTTTCTTCTTTCGGAACATGTTTGCCGTCGCCGTAATATAATTCAAAGAGATTTGTTTTCTTTGGATACTGCTTCCATTCTTGGTTGACGGAAGATCGCCAGCCGCTGCGCATGGCGTTGAGGGCGCGTTCTTTCATTTCATCTGCGGTCGGTATGGCGCCTGTGCGGGAGAAGTTTTCCAGCGTGGCTTTGATCAAATCATGGATGATGCTTCCAATCCAGACGATCATCGGGCGGATGTTCTTGAGGATGTAGAGCTTGCGCGTTTTTTCATCGGCTTCGGCCTCCCATCCGCCCCATGAGCCATAATGATTATAATAATAGGCTTTTGGGCAGGAAATGAATAACTGGTGGCGGGAAAATGACCAGGAGAATTCGTTGACGAGTTTTTTGGGCATGGAGATATTTGGGTTGAAATAAGATATAAAGGAGGATATTATCTCTTTTTACAATATCCCATTCCTGAAAAAAGGCAAGCCATCAAGCGTTTTTATCTTGGCGGCGTCTGCGGAAAAACGACTGGAGAATGTCGCGTGCTTCGTCTTCCAAAAGGCCTGATTGGACTTCCACCTGATGGAGCATTCCCGTAAATCCCGTGATATCAAGGGCTGATCCCGCCGCCCCCATGCGCGGGTCCGGACAGGCGAACACAAGTTTTCCAAGACGCGCGTTGACCATCGCTCCCGCACACATGGCGCATGGCTCCTTCGTGACGAACAGCGTGCAATCTTCCAGCCGCCAGTCGCCTTTGGCGGCTGAAGCTTGCGTCAGCGCAAGGATTTCCGCATGGGCGGTGGCATCTTTCAACCGTTCCACTTGATTATGGGCGCGTGCAATGATGCGATCTTGCCAGAGAATGACGGCGCCGACGGGAACTTCGCCCTCTTCGGCGGCCATGTTGGCTTGCGACAATGCCAGCCGCATACAGGCTTCGTCTGTGTAAAGTGGCATAATATGCGTGTTGAAAGAAAATTATGGAGGCTATGACTCTTTTTGTGGAGGAAAGAGTTGCGGATTTGCATCAATGGAGTTGATGATTTTCATCATTTCGGCTGTTGATGTGGCGTTGCGAAGGTCGTCAGCGAGCGATGTTTCATGGCAGAGAGCGCAGATTCGGCTGAGCAATTTGAGATGAAGGTCGCTGTCGGTGCAGCAGATAAGGAAGAAAATATCTGTTTTGTCGCTACGGATGCCGTTGGAGCCGAAGAAAATAGGCTGGCGTAGCTTTGCGACGCAGATGAATGAGTCGCTGAAAAGTTCAAATTGGTGTATTCTGTTTGGGTGGGGGACGGCGACACCGACGCCGATGGCGGTTGAAGCGGCCAATTCCCTTTCATGCAGCTCGTTATAAAGGTCATTTGGATCATAGACATAATCTGATTTTTCTGCGAGCTTCACGAGTTCTTTGAGGACAGCGGGCATTGTTTTGGCTTGTATGTCCGTTTCAATCAATTCTTCCGAACAGTAATCCGAGATGGATGGCGTGTTTACCGCTTGTGTGTTTTTCTTTTTCGCTGTTTTTTTCCTTCCTGTATTTGTATCATTGATGATTTTCTGTGAACTCCATGCGTGCAAATCATCTTGATCGAAGAAAATGCGATTGCCCTGTCGTTGACAGGGGATTTCACCCTGAACGGCCAGTGAATTCAATTCACTGGCATCTATGTGAAGGAAATCTGCGGCTTGTTCAAGTGTAAGGCGATGAGGAGACATAAGGAAAGCATGAGGCTTAAAGCTGAAAACAAATACGAAAGGATATCAGGGATAAAAAAAAGAGGAGCAAGGGAAACTAATAGGCTAGATTAGATAATACCATAGAAAAACGCCGTTTACGGTACTCGCAAACGGCGTTTGGAGAAATCAAGAGCAGACGAAATTACTTCGTGGCATCCTTGACGGCGTCAGCAGCTTTGTCAGCAGCCTTGTCAACTTCTTTCTTTGCGGCGTCAGCGGCATCTTTGGCCTTGTCAGCGGCTTTGTCGATTTCTTGCTTTGCGGCGTCAGCGGCGTTGTTGATCTTGTCGCCGAGGGTTTCCTCTTTCTTGCAGCCAACGAACGGAACGGCCAACATAGCGGCCAGAACGAGAAGCATGAGTTTCTTCATTTTCATCTTTCCTTTTTTGTTTTGTTAATAGAATAACCGTGATGACGGTATTTTTTTACTATATTAATTTAATCTTTAATTTGCAGAAGGCAAATTTTTCAATTTTCAGGCGGTGTGGATTCACCGCCATCCTGCGTGTTTTCAGCGTCTTCGATATCGTCTTCGTCATCGGCGTCATCGGCGATGGAGCGTTGCGCTTCTTCTTGCTTAGCCTGGAATTCCGCTTCGACGGCGGCCATTTCGGCTTCTTCGATGGCCTTCTGCTTGTTGGCGGCGATTTCCTCTTCGGAAAGTTCGTCCACGAGCGCGGCGAAAGCGACTTTGTCGTTTTCATTGAGACGCATGACGATGGTGCCGTAAGTGGCGCGGCCGCAGAGTTTGAAGTCTGCGCAACGCAGACGGACCATGAGGCCTTGGACGGAGGTGAGGATGATTTCCTTTTCGGAGTTCGCCTCGATTTGAATGGCGCTGACGACTTGGTCGCCCTCGCGCAACTTGATGGACGTGACACCCTTGCCGCCGCGGCGGGTGAGGCGGTATTTGCGGGAACTGTTGTCGGAAGACGTCGTGGTGGCCTCTTCGGCGGCTTCGGCTTCCGTCGGTTCGGCGGCTTCCGCAGGCTCTGGAACTTCTTCCGTTTCAAGCTGTTCGGAACCGTCGGCCGAATCGGACGGGGCGGGCAGGGCGACGGCGTCCGCAGGATCGGAGACGCCGATTGGCGTGCGTTTACCGAAGCCGTTGGCTGTCACGACGAGCAGTTCGTCGTCCGCCTTGATGACGGCCATCGCGACGATGGTGGAAATCTGCTTGCCGCTGGAATCCTTCAGATTCATGCCTTTTACGCCGGCGGCCTGGCGGCCCATCGGGCGGATATCCGTTTCGCGGAAGCGGCAGGCCATGCCGTTGGCTGCGGAGAGGAGAATCTCTTGATTACCATCTGTGAGCTTGGCATCAATCAAATCATCGTCTTCATCCAACGTGATGGCAATGATGCCCTTCCGGCGGAGATTCTTGAAGGCTTTCAACTCGGTCTTCTTGATGGTGCCGTTCTTCGTGACCATGACGACATAGGCTTTGTCGATATCGAAGCGCGGGCTGGCTATCATGGCGCGAACCTTTTCGTCCGGCTGCAATTGCAGGATGTTGACGAGCGC
>JAGCSE010000212.1 GCA_017964325.1 Victivallales bacterium
AAGGAGAAGCCGTACTACCATCCGAAACGCAAGCTCGAATACGCAAAGAACCTGCCCGCCTTCGCGGCGGACGCGGCGGCGCAAATCGCTGTGACGGAAGCAGTTGGAAAGAACCGCCGTGGTGCGGACGTCCCGCAGGTTACAGTGACGTTCCCAGCGGCGTTGAGTGGCGGCCAGACGTTCGACTATGAAGTCCAGGCGGAACTGACATACTATGACGTGACGCGCGTTTTCGGAACTATGCGCGTATTCGCGGACAACTACTACCGTGCATGGGATATGCAGGAAAAGACCGTAAAATGTGTCTTCACGCAGGCCGAACTGCCGAAGAAGGTCGGGCTGCGTTTTGCCATTACGCCGATGGACGCTTTCGGCAACCGTGGCAAGACCATCTACAGCAAGACGATGAAGCTCGGCGAAGCTCCGGCGCCCGCCAAATGATTTTTCTATTAATCAGCAAAGGAGTGGAAAAATATGCGGATGCAATTGTGTTTGGCGACGTTATGCGCTGTGGCTTGCGGTTTTGTGAACGGACAAGGCGTGACACGGCAGTATCAAGACCTTGATGGCGACGGCGTGGCGGAAGTCGTGATGGAAAACGATTTTCTGAAGGTCTCCGTCATGACGGGCGAGGCGGCGAATCCCATGCCCGAACCGACGGTGCTGCCAGATGGTCGGAAGGTGCCATACAAATACGGAAATCGCTTCAATTGGGGCGGTTGGGTCTATAACATCACGTTCAAGCCGACAAATCGCAATTGGTTCATCAACCGTCTCGATGGCGGCGAAGTGTGGCATGGCATCCCAGAAGAATTTGAAGAGGCGATTATTATGAAAGAACTGGAGCCTGGAGTCTATGCGACGATGATTCCAGGCATCGGAACAGCGGTCGGCACAGGCCGTTGCTTCCGTTGGTCTCTTCGCGATGTGAAGCATACGCCATGGACGATGGAAGAATTTTGTTTGCTAAACGGCGAATGGAAGAAGGTCGCGCGTGGGGAAAAGGTCGAGCAAGCGGAAGGCTGGCGGCTGACGTTCACGAACAAAATCACGACGGAATATGGCTATGGTTGTGAATACCAGAAGGAAATGACATTGCTCGCTGGTGATTCCGCCCTGCGGACTTACCGCATCCTGCGCAATACGGGCGAGAAGGATTTCAAGACAACGTGGTTCACGCATGGTTTCTGGGGCCATGGAAAGGATGGTCATTACGACCGCGACAGTTGGAGCATCGTGCCGCTGCGGCCGCCGCAAGTCGTTGGTTCAGCATATCCGAACACGTTGCGGGATACGGAGCCAGGCTATGCGCGGGCGTTTTCGCCTGGCTACTATTGGGGGCCGATCAGTCAGGAGGAAGTCGGTGGGAGTTGGCATGCCTGTGGCAACCGCGCCAATGGCGATGTCTTCGTGAGCGGCGTCAATCGTCCGCTGGCGTTCTTCCGAATCTGGACACATGATTTGACGTATTCGTTCGAGCCGTTCCTCGCATTGGATGTGAAGGCTGGTTCTTTCGCGGATTGGACGACTTATCGCATGACGGGCAATGGTCTGACAGGCATGAAGAATTTTGGAAAGGGTGGCCTGCTGGACTGGAAGGTCGTTCAACAGGATAATATCAAAGAGCTTCATATTCAGTTTCTTCCGACTCAGAAAATCAATGGGGCACTACGGTTGGAAGGGCAGTTGGAGCATCTTGGCAGCAAGTCGAAGGTCGAATACGAAGCGGATGCGGCGGAGGCGTCGCCTGTGAAGCCGTGGACGGCTGTCGTGAAGATTCCGCAAGGAATGTCCAGAGAAACGGCGATTACCATTCGGTTGAAGGTGAAAGAAGCGACAGAAAATGGCGCGGAGCTAGTTTCCGTTGATGGTACATATCGCCTGGATACGGCACCTCGCACAGCGTGGAACGGCAATGCAAACGGTGCCGCCGTGACAGTGTTCGGTGATGTAAATCGCAATGAAGACGGTACTTGCAATCCGAATTTCCAGATGGCGTTTTGGAAGGCGTATCTGGAGGATGCGGGATTCAAGGTGTCGTTGGATACAACGCAGGGCGAAGGCGCGGCCATTGATTGGAAGGGGATGAAATTGGCTGTCGTGTCGTCGCGGAAAATCACAATGCCGTTGCTGCGGAAATTGGAGGTGTTTGCGGAGAACGGCGGCGCAGTTGTCGTGACGGGTATGATTGATTTCAAGCAGTTTGAGATGTCGGATTTGCTGCCGATTGAAAATGTGACGGGCGAAGTGAACACGAGTGCTTTCTCACCGCGTGACGGGACGCGCGAGTTCATGCGTATCAACGAGTTCCGTTATCATCTGAAGGGCAATGGTCGGCATGACATTACCAGCGGTCTGCCATTGTATCCAGAGAGCTGTCAGGGGATTGGCACCGTCCAGCGGGTCATTCCAAAGGCGGATGCGCAGGTGGTGGCGAATTTCATCGCGGCACGTGGTCTTGCGGATGCCGGCACGGAATATCCTGCGTTAGTGATTGGCAAATACGGCAAGGGAAAGGTTGCGTATTTCGCCACGCCCATCACATGGGGAACACCTGCGGCTTGCAGTATGTGGGGGCGCTTGGGCGAATACCATGAAAAATTCTTTAATCAACTAGCACTCTATTTAATTAAGAATTAAGAACTAAGAATGTTGGGGGAGATAGAGAAAAATTTTAATGCAGAGACGCGGCGTTTTCAACGCAGAGACGCAACGCCTAAGGTTTTAGGCGCTAGCCTAGCGGGATGCGCGCATTTTCCTGCGCTTTTCGATGACTTCTTCTGCGATTTTCGCGGGAACGGGTTCGTAGAACTCGAACTGCATATTGAAGCCTGCACGGCCTTGCGTCATGTTGCGCAATTCGGATGTGTAGCCGAAAAGGTTGGCGAGAGGGCATAATGCCTTGATGACCTGCGTCTTATCTGAAACGGTGTCGATGCCGAGGACGCGGCCGCGGCGACCGTTGAGGTTGCCTGTCACGGTTCCAGCGAATTCGACAGGAGTTGTGATGGAAAGCCGCATGATGGGTTCGAGGAGCTGCGGAGCACCTTTCATGAAAGCCGCCTTGAAACCCATGAGCGCACACGTACGGAAGGCCATTTCGGAGGAATCGACTTCGTGGTAGGAACCGTCGGTGAGGACGACTTTGAGATCAACGACGGGGAAGCCCGCTTTCGGGCCTGCTTCGAGTGCGTCGTCGATGCCTTTTTGAATGGCAGGAATGTATTCCTTCGGAATGTCGCCGCCTTTGACTTCATCGACGAATTCATAACCGCCGCCTGGCTCCTGCGGTTCGAGACGGAAGATGACATGGGCATACTGTCCATGGCCGCCCGTCTGCTTCTTAAAGCGCTCCTCATGCTCGACAGTTTTCGTAATCGTCTCGCGATAGGAGACTTCGGGAGCACCTGTATCGACTTCGACCTTGAATTCGCGGCGAAGGCGATCGACGATGATGTCGAGATGGAGTTCGCCCATGCCGGAGATGACGGTGTCATTTGTCTCTGGATCGACGTGGACGGTGAACGTTGGGTCCTCTTCAGCTAGCTTGACGAGGGCCGCCATCAGCTTGTCGCGGTCAGCACGGCTTTTCGGCGAAACGGCGATGGAGATAACGGGAGCTGGGAACTCGATGGATTCCAATGTGATAGGGTCTTCCTGCGAACAGAGCGTATCGCCTGTGACCGTATCATTGAGACCGACAACGGCTCCGATTTCGCCCGCTTCCAATGTTTCGATGATTTCCTGATGATTGGCATGCATTCTGAAAAGGCGGCCGACTCGCTGCTGTTTGCCTTTCGTTGAATTATAAATGTACGAGCCTGACTGGATGCTGCCTGAATAGACGCGGACGTAGATGAGCTTGCCCATGTTTCTGTCCGCCACGACTTTAAAGGCAAGTGCGGAAAGGCGTGGGTCTTCGCTGGTGCGTTCTTCCTGCGAGCCGTCCTGCTTCGTGCCGATGGTCGGCGGGATGTCCAGCGGGGAGGGGAGGTAATCGACGACGGCATCGAGCAGCCGCTGGATGCCTTTGTTGCGGAAGGCAGAACCGCAAAGGACAGGGCAGATGGACTGCGCATGGGTGGATTTGCGGATGGCCTCGATGATCTCGATGTTGTCAATCGGTTCGTCCGCGCAGTATTTATCTAAGAGTTCTTCGTCCTGTTCGGCGACGCTTTCAATAAGATTTTTCCGCCATGGGGCGGCATATTCGGCCAGTTCGGGCGAAAGCGGGCGGTCTTCTGGATATGTTCCTTTGGGACTTTCGATATAGACGACCTGGCACATTTTCACGAGGTCGATAATCCCTTTGAACTCAGGGCCTTGATCAACGGGAATAGCCAGCGGGACGGCGTTCGCGCCGAGTATGGTGCGGATTTGGTTGACGACATTGAAGAAATCCGCTCCGACGCGGTCCATCTTGTTGACGAACGCGATGCGCGGAACGTGGTATTTTTCCGCCTGCCGCCAGACGGTCTCCGACTGCGGTTCGACGCCGCCGACCGCGCAGAAAAGGCCAATCGCGCCGTCCAGAATGCGGAGGGAGCGTTCGACTTCGACGGTGAAATCGACGTGTCCGGGAGTGTCGATGATATTGATCTGATGGTCGCGCCAGACGCAGGTGGTGGCGGCGCTGGTGATCGTGATGCCGCGCTCCTGTTCCTGCACCATGAAGTCCATGGTTGCCTTCCCATCGTGGGTTTCGCCCATCTTGTGGTTGCGGCCTGTATAGAAAAGGACGCGCTCCGTGCAGGTGGTCTTGCCTGCATCGATGTGCGCCATGATACCGATGTTGCGGACTTTTTCGAGTGGATACTGTCGTGACATGTTAGGTTCCCCCCTAGAGACAAAAAACGTGTCCTTTGGTTTTCATGCTTCGTGAGCAACCAAGGGACACAAGCTGACAGAATATGACAAGAATAGACAATAATATGCCACAAAAACTTGAAAAAACAAGAAAATTCAGTAAAAATCCGACAAATTTTGTAAAAGGTATATCCCAAAAAACGAATAATCAATTCGTTGACATAAGTTGATACAAAAAGGCGCGACCTGTTTTCCAGGGGCTGCGTCTTATCTTCCTCTCTTGTTTTGTCGTCTTATGTCTTTTGCTCGCGTCTCACATCTCATCTCAGATTTGTTGCGTGTGTCTTGCAAAGCCTCTTTTCAATCACCAGGCAACAAGATGGGAGTTGTTCGATTGTTTTTCACTCTCGTGCGTCTTTGGCTTGAGCGACTGGCTTCCTTGACAATTGCCGAAGCGCTGATAAGCGGAATCCTGCCGTCTCCAGTCGCCTTGAATTTTTCGGCGGATTCACGCATCCAATATCGGATACCCATCACAGTTGTATTATAGATGAGATTTCCAATTGTACGTGATTTGTCAATGGCCTGCCTAGTGACGCCGAGCAGTTCTGCCAATTCATGGACAGGCATGAATTTTCTGTCAAAGTCACTTCCTGATCGGATATCCGCCCAAAGTAATTCTTGGATGCGTTGCTTTCTGGCATCATCTACTTTGCACATCGTTTCATAAGGCACTTCATCTACACCACAATTTGGACAATGCCAATATTCGCCATCTGTCTCGATAAGGCCAATGTTGGAATCATCTAACTTATAACCAGATCGAAGTTCCAGCTCATGTCCGCATTCATAGCATTCGTCGTACATATTGTTCTCCGTCTATTGATGAAAGCTGATGATGACCAGAAGCCGTCCGTCGTTTCTGACTGATAGCTTGATGTAGAGAACGACACTTAAGCGGTTCTCCAGAATTTGATGTCTTACCTTGTACACATCCGCCGGTGGTCTGCCACCTTCTTCGACAGTCATGTCGAAATCCAACGGTGAAAGGCTGGCGATGATACCCAAAGCTGTTTTTGTATCCATCCCGACATTTGCTGGATCCGCTTTGCCATCAGTACGTATCAGGAATTTAGCAGATCCAGATGCTGCCAACGAGCGAACTAGCTTGATGTCGTAATATGGTTTTAGTAAGTTGTTTCTTCCTGCCATAATTTTTATCGCATTATAAAATACAACAGGGTTGTCATATGTCAACTACTGTCTGGACATGAGGGCAGATATTAGGTGCATTTTTCCTGTATGTTTCTTTTTTTGAATACTATAGCACTCCAAAATGGAATTTCAATACATTGTATTTGTTTTCTTAAAAAATGAAAAAATATAAAATAATATCACAAAAGTCATCGTAACTCATTCGAAATCATAGAAAATCATAAAGATTACCAAAGAATCATAAAAAGTCATAAATATGAATGTTAATAATAATCAATAATGGCGTTGTGCAGTCACAAAAAATCGGAAAACACAAGGCTGAGATGGCCTTCCCACAATTACAGTGTTTGCATTTTTTTTTGAGGGGGGATGGTGGTGAAATTTTTTGATAACAGGTGTATTTAAGTGAAAAAATGACATATTATGACAAAAAATGTAACAAAAAAGGAGCAAGAACGCTTCAATGAGTTTTATGATTGCTGGAAGGAGGCGGAAAAGGCCATGAAGGAACAGCAGCTTGCGGCGCGTTCGCCATTCGAGCAGTGGATAGATGAAGGAAAGGCGTTTTATTGAAGGTCAAGAAACGACGCAACGCCTCCGTCGTAAGAGACGGAGGCGTTGCTGAAGACATTGCCGTGCAACGGAATGCGATGATTATTCGCCGGTGATTTTGGCGACGATGTCCTGGAAGGCGATAGCGGTGGCAGTTTTGCCGCGGAAATGAACGAAGGGCGTTCCCGCGTCGGAACAGTCGCCGATGCCCGGATCGATTGGAATCTTGCCGAGGAAGTCGAGATTCATCTGTTCCGCGAGTTTCTCGCCGCCGCCCTGCTTGAAGATGTAGGTGATTTCGCCGCAATGCGGGCAGGCGAAACCGCTCATGTTTTCGATGACGCCGAGGATGGAGAGATTCAGTTGGCGGCAGAAATTGACGGAACGGCGGACGTCCGAAGCGGCGACTTCCTGCGGCGTCGTGATGATGACGGCCTCCGCGTCCGGAATCATCTGGCAGACACCGAGCGGTTCGTCGCCCGTTCCGGGGGGGCAGTCGATGATGAGATAGTCGAGTTCACCCCATTCGACGTCCGTGATGAACTGCTGGATAGCGCCCTGTTTCATCGGGCCGCGCCAGATGACGGGATCTTCGTTGGTGTGGAGGAAGAAAGCGACGGAAATGACGGAGATTCCGGCAGCATGGACGGGAAGGATTTTGTCGCCAACCGTTTCTGGCACAGCACCTTGGAGCTTCAGCATGGTCGGGACGGACGGGCCATGCAGATCGATGTCGAGCAGACCGACTTTGAAGCCTTCCATGGCGAGGCTGACGGCGAGATTGACTGCGCAAGTGCTTTTGCCGACGCCGCCTTTGCCTGACAGCACAACGATTTTATGCTTGATTTTGGCAAGCTGTTCGGAAATGGCTTTAGTGGTTGCATCCTGTCCGCAGGAGCCGTTTTTCTTGGAGGCACAAGTTGAGCAGTTGTGAGTGCATTCGGATTCCGACATGATTTGTCCTTGATTATGGTTGATGGAATGACGGTGGGGCGGCGTGATTGCCGTCGTTCTCCTTTAGAAAATCCACAATGGTGGGAATTACATCAACATCCTCTTCCAGAAGAAAATGTGATGCGTTGGAATATGGTTTTACAATGGCATTCGGGAAGAAATGCCGCCAACGTTTGAGAAAGCGGTCGGGGAAGCAGAAATCCTTTTCGCCCCAGCAGATAAGCATGGGCTTTTCGCGTAGTAGCGATAGACGATCTTTAATGAATAAAAAGTCATTATAACTTGGATGGGAAGGCTTTGTGGGGATGTCCTGCGGGAATCGCTGAATGGCGATTCGTGATTCGAACGTATCGTATGGTGCTTTGAATCCATCGATTGCATCCTGCGAAAGTGGCTTGACGGTGCAGGTTTTGAGGGCTTTCTTGAGCAGAAGGTTCCAAGAACGGACGAGCAGAGAACCGATGACGGGAAGCCGTGTCAGATGGACGGCGCGTGGAAAGTGGCTGGTCATCCAGACGACGGAATTCATGATGACGATTTTGCGGATTCGTTCTGGGCGGCGGACGGCGTAGAGAAAGCCGATGGGGGCCCCCCAGTCGTGGACGACAAGGTCGAACTGCGGTAGCTTAAGTTCATCGTCAATAAGGGCTTCCAGATTACTGACGTGTTTGGCGAGACGATAGTCCCAATCCTGCGGTTTGTCCGAATAGCCGCAGCCGATGTAATCGGGGGCGATGGCGCGGATGTGTTCCTTCTGCGTGGCGTGGATAAGGCCGCGGTACATGAAGGACCACGTTGGATTGCCGTGGAGCATGACGACTGGGAAGCCTTGGCCGACATCGAGATAGTGCATCCGCTGATTGAAGGGCGTCCTGAACCAGCGTGAGTCAAAATTGTACTGTTGTTTCCACATTAAATGCCGTTGTCGATGAGGTCGAGAGCCTGGTTGATGTGTCCCATGTAGAATGTTATGACAACATATCCGATGTAGATTGCGAGGAAGACGAAAACGATGGTGGGCAAGATGGCGGAAAGCCTTGTGAGGAGGGTCTTGGCTTCCTGTTGCGAGAGGCTTGCTAGTCGGAGGGAGTATTCGTCCAGCGTGCCCGTGGCTTCGCCTGTGGCGATCATGACGGGGGCGGTGGAGGCGGCGTCGCGGCTGGACATGACCTGCTGGAAGGCATTTGAAAATGTGTCGCCAGTTTCTTTGATGATGTCTGCCATCTTGCGGAATTTTCGTCTGTTGTTTTCATAGCGGCAGGCATCTGCGGAGAGACGGATGGCCGCGACGGCTCCTAGTCCGCCTCGCAGGCAGAGTCCGAGCGCTTGGAAGAAGATGGCGGTTTCCTGCTTGTGACGGAGGCTTCCAATCAGCGGCAGCGCATTGAAGATTTCGCAGATGATGCTGCTTTTGAAGATGATGGAGGTGATGATGCGGTAAAGCCACAGGACGGCGAAAGGAGCCAGCCACATAAAGATGCAGTTTCGTATGGCGTCTTGAGCGCTTACGCCTTTGGTCACGACATTTATGAATGAAATGATGGGGGCGGCCAGATAGTAGGTCATGGCGGGATGGACAAGCCCTGAAATGATTTGCGAGCGGATGGCGTGGCGCGATTCGAACCAGTCTGCCAACGCTCCGAAATTCTGGTCAAGCGTGCCCGAGGCTGCACCGACGGCGACGAGGCTTGCTTCAAATGGCGTGAATACAGGTAGTTGCCGCATGGCTTCCGACAGTGGAACGCCTTCTTTTACGGCTTGGAGAAGCCGAGCGGCGGCCTTTCTCAATTTCGGCGGCGCGGGCTGGGCCAAGATGCGCAGCATGGGAAGCCCCGCCTGAGCGAGGCTTTGCAACATGCGGTAGAATTGTGCCTTGGCTTTGTCCATTTAGAGAGTAGTTAGCAAGTCATTGATGTACAACAAGTTCATGAAACGGCAATCCAGCGTGTGACCAGCTTTGAAGGAAACGATACGGCCGCAAAGGCGGCCGGAATCAATCAACGAAAGGGCGGCGATCAAATCTAGGCAGGCGCGATGCCAGACGGCTTCCAAAACTTTTCCATCGTGGATGAGTTCTGGACGCGGAGTCGTGACATATTTCGTCTTGCCTGCCACAAGAATATTCTCTTTCGTGTAGCCTAGATTCCGTGTGTCCGCAAAAAGAAGGCCGACGGTCTTTGCAAGGAACATTTCGGAGCGGGAGCAGTTGGTACGGGCGTGGGCTCCGAATGCAAATGCCTCGGGAGTAAGGTCGAAGACAATGCGCTGTTTGCCGATAATGGTTGGAAAGTCAATGGCGACGTCCAGCGTCAGTTTCTTTGAGTTGTTTTCATCCGGCAGGAACAGAAGGAAACTGTCATGGGGGCCGAGGAGGGCGACAGGCTGTTTGACAGTCTGGAAACGGAGCAGGGCGCTGTCCTGTTTGACGATTCCCGTTTTCTGGATGGCTTCGACGATGGGCATGGAGCCGACGTCGAACAGCGGCGGGTCGCCCGTGTCGGTGGAGACGACGACATTGTCCAGATTCATGCCAAGCCTATGGGCGATAATGTGTTCGGACATTCGGAGATAGTTGTGCGGCGAGCCGCTGCGCAAGACGATGTTGCGTTTTGCTGTCCAGACGTTGCCTGTGAATACATCGACGGGGAGCTGTTCGGCTTGGTCTGTCCGTTTGATTTTCCATCCTGTGTTCGGCGGAGCAGGCTCAAAATGGAGCGTGGAGGAATTGCCTTTTTTGTAAGTTGCGGGGCCTGTGACATCAAACGGCGCGGAGAGCGTCGTCTGACAAACGTCAGGCGACCAGTTGTTGGCAGTCATCGTCATATCGACGGGAATGGCGTCGAGCTGGCGTTGACGTGCCTTTAAGCTTGATTCTTCTCCACTTAAAAATATCATGTTGTTTTTGCTTTATAATTCGCTAGAAGCTCTAGAAGCTCTAGAGGCGCTAGAGGCGCTAGAGGCTCTAGAGGCGCTAGAGGCTCTAGAGGCGCTAGAGGCGCTAGAGGCGCTAGAGGCGCTAGAGGCGCTAGAGGCGCTAGAGGCGCTAGAGGCGATAGAGGCTCTAGAGGTGCTAGAGGCGCTAGATATGATCAAGCCATTGCGCAGAAAGGATTTCTGCGCAATGGCTGATGGCGGTGGAATCAGTCGATGGTGACTTCCTTGCCGGCGGCGGCGGAGCGGTAAACGCCGTCGATGATCTTCTGGACGGCGAGGCCGGATTCGCCTGGAGCGCGGAGCGGCGTGCCTTCGAGGATGCCGTTGGCGAAGTTCTTCAGTTTCGCGACGAAGAGTGAGTCGCCGCCGGGGTTCGGGAGGTAACCGGCCTTGGCGTTGATCATCGTGCCGGCGTGGTCGGTGAAGAGTGTGGCCGTGTCGAAATTGAAGCCGCCTTTTGTGCCCATGATGGTGAAATTCCAGATGTCATGGTCGATGTGGGCGGAGAAGGAGGATTCGATCTGCATGATGCAGCCGTTGTCGAAGCGGACTTGTCCGACGGCGAGGTCTTCGACTGTGAAGGTCTTCCAATCCCAGCCGTGCCACATGCTTTCGACTTCGGACGGCTTGTCGCCAATATAGGTCCAGATGTTGCCGGATGCGGAGATCGGGCGCGGTTCGCCGATGCAGTAGTGGGCGGA
>JAGCSE010000213.1 GCA_017964325.1 Victivallales bacterium
GTACAAGGAAGGTCTGGAAGGCGTGTGAGCGCGCTTTGATGATCTGGCCGTAATGCAGATACAATTCGAACGGATTCGTGGAGATGGCGCAGTCGCCGACGCGGACGGTGTGCAGCGTGAACGTGAAGTTCGGCGCCGCATCCTGCGTCTCATAGCGTTCGATGACCGCCTTGCGGTTCTGCATCTGGACGAAATCCTGCTCCTTGTCGTCATACGGGCCGGGCCGTCCGGGAATCTTCTCGTTGGCATGGATGGTATCCACAAACTCTTGGAACGCTTCACGTTCCGTCTTCTTCTTGAAGAGCTCTTCGAGCTCCTGCTTCGCCTGGCGGTAGGCAGTGTAGGTGGCGCGGCGCTTCGGCAGCGACACGGTATCGACCGTATGTTTGAAGACAGGATCATAGTCGATTTCCGAATGGCTTTCATAGCCCATCATCGCGGCGTCGAACATGCGTTTCGCATGGATGGGAACACCATCCTCATGCCAGAAGTCCGGCTCGGTTGTGAAATGGCGCACGAGATCGCGGGGCGACTGGCAGCCGGCGGCGGAAACTTGGCACAACGTGTGGAAATCCGCGCCAAACTGTTGTTTCAAGAGTTCGCGGCCCGCGCCCATGTAATCGCTGGAGATTTTGTATGTCGCTTCCATGACCTGCGACGGGCAGGGGATGTTGACGATTGCGCCCGTGGGCTTTCCGCTCTTGTCAAACGTGAACAGCAGCTCGACGCCGCTGTCTTCACCGGCTTCGAGGCCGACAAAATCCGCGCGAGTCGCGTCGCCGTACATCTGCGCCACGCCAGTGGCGAAGGCGGGGCGGCGGCAATGGCCGATGCGGGCGATACCGAAGCCGTGCGCGACACCGCCCGGCTGGAGGCCTTGCCACGCCTGGCGGATGGCCTCGCCGACAGTCTTGATCAAGAACGGGTTGTATTCTTCAGGCGTCAATCCGTCCGGATCAAGGGGGCACCATTCGCGGAAGAGCGCCTTGGCGTTGGTGTAAGGCGCGTTGTGTGTGTGGATTGCGCTTAGGAAAACGTTTTCCGCGCGGAGGCCCGGATTGGCGGCGGCCGCCGCTTCCGCGATGTCTTTCTGCAATGACGCAGGCATGCCGACGACGTCCAACGTGACTTCAACGGACTGCTGATCGCCTTTCTTCATGGCGAGCGCGACGCATTTGATGCGGGAATGGATTCCGGTAGCGACGCGCTGGTAGTACTGTCCCGCCAGTTCGACTTTCGGATTCGATGGGGTGATATCCGCTTCGCCCCAGCCGATCAAGAATTGTTCGCTCATCGTTTAGCTCCTTTTACTTAGCGTTTCTGCTGGAGGGTGTAGTGGATGTCGTCGGCCTTTTCTTCGGGCGTGAACTTGTGGAGTGTGTCGATGACCTTGCCGTCGTTCCACTTACGGTCTTCCTGCAGGTCTTCCGTCGTACCCATGACGGTGACGTTCAGCTGGCGGCGGCGCGCACGGACATGGTCCCAGTCAACGAAATAGATGTGGGCGAATTCACCGCCGTCGAGGACGCCGTCCTTGATGGTCATCGTTTCGCTGCGGCCGAAGAAGACGGAGCGGAGATGGCCGTCCGTGTTCATGCTGGTGAAGTCGCCAGGCTCGTTGACATAGCGGCCGAACTGGAGATGGATCGGGCCGGGATGGCGGTATTGATGCTCTTCTGCGAAGTCCGGAATCATTTTGCGCATAATGTCGAGCAGGTCATGCTGGAGGTATTCGATGTCGAAAGAGTCGATGTCATGGGAGCATTCCTGGATCATGACGGAGCAGGTGGTATGGTGGGAGGCGATGCAGACGGTGCCGTTCTTGACGCCGCTGGCCTTCACGATTTCGATGACTTCCTTCGAGACGTCATGGAAGGTGGGGATCCAGCCACGGGACTGCAGTTCGAGCTCTTTCTGAAAAACTTTGAATTCCATTGTCGTTCCTTTTTGTTTCTTTGATGATATTGTTCTAGGAAAAAAATGATAGTTACTTCGCTTTTCGTTCATTCCAAGCGCGGCGAACGGCGGAAATCATCTCATCGACCATCGCCGCGCGGTCTTTCGCTTTCGCGACGCCGGAGGATGACCCCGTGGCGTCCGCCCCCGCGATAATCGTGTTATAGACGTCATTGCCGTTCGCGATGCCCGCTGCCGTCAGCACAAGTATCTCCGGATCAATGTCTTTGACGGCTTTCGTGGCGGCTTCCACATACTGCGGCCCGACGCTGACGCCCGTGCCGATTAGTTCCGACGGCTCCGCGACGATGATGTTCGGCTTCAGCATGGCGATCATGCTCGCTTCCGCCAGCGAATCCGCGCAGACGATTGTCGCAAGGCCGACTTCATCCGCCCGTTTGATGGTTTCGCGCAAGACGGCTAGCGTCAACGGCTTCTCGCAGTGGTTCAGCATGACGCCTTCTGCTCCGGCGGCGACGAGCGATTCCGGCAGGATGTCCGCCAAGCCGCGGCCCGGACGGAGTGGATCCATATGCGGTGCAAAAACATGGATGCGGGACGTCGCCGCCTTCACGCGGGTGATTTCGACGATCGGCGTCGTGAAGATGATATCGACGTCGTATTTTTTCGACGCCTCGTCCGCCGCAATGGCGAGGTCGATGACGTCCTGTCCGAACAGATAGGATTTTGGGCCGATTTCGAAGAACGGCGCCTTGATGGAACAGCCTTGCTTCATGGGATGCGCTCTTTTGTTGTGGGATGGAGATTGAAAAATCAATTCAGAATCTATATTATAATTGAAAGGTTGACAATTACAATATTATAATGATGTTTTCATGCAATGGAGGAACATATATGTTGACTGCCGAAGCGATGGCCGCCGCAAAGGCGGCATACGACATTGAAATCGCGTGTCTTACTGAAATGAAGGATTATTTTGACGATGTAGCTTTTGGTAAGGCCGTTGAACTTTTGGCGATGGCGCCGCGCATAGGGGCGAGCGGCTGCGGCCATTCGGGCATCATCTGCCAGCACTTTGCGCATCTGATGTGCTGCATCGAACGACCTGCACGCTTCATTTCGCCAGCGGAGGCCGTCCACGGCGCGACAGGATTTTTGCAAAAAGGCGACGTGATGGTCTTTGCGTCGCGTGGCGGCAAAACGAAGGAACTGCTGCCCATCGTTGACATCTGCAAAGCAAAGGGCGTAAGCATCATCACAGTGACGGAGAATCTGGAGTCGCCGCTGGCGACGGCGGCAGACGTCGTGCTGAAGCAGCATGTCAATCGCGAAACGGACAAATGGAACGCGCAGGGCACGACGAGCACGACGGCGCTCTGCATGATTTTCCACGCTTTGCAGGCCGCGCTCATCGAACAGACAGGCTACAAGGCAGAGCAGTTCGCGCTCATCCATCCCGGCGGCGCCGTCGGCGAACGGCTGCGGCGACAATAAAGCCGAATGCCGAATGCAAGGACATACAGAAATAATCGTTGTGATTTGCAACTTTGAATGCAAGCCTTTATTTTATAAGATTTGTCTTTATTCAGCAGACATTTGCCATTAACTTAAATACGGAAGATAAAAAGAATCGGAAGAAACCATGGATAAGCAGGAAATCTTGTCAACCTTGTCAAGCAGTGAGTCCGAGCTGTTGTGCCAGGCTGTGAATGCGGCTTGCGAGACTTTGAAGGAAGAACCGTTCGGTGAGCTTGCGAACGATTTGCGCGGCATTGTCACACATGCGGCATCCCATCCCGAAGAGCTTGAAGGAAAGGAGGATGAAATCCGCAAGGTGAAAGCGGCGCTGCTCTGCCTCGCATTTAATCGCGACAAATCATCGTTCGGCGACGTGTTCCGCCTGGCCCGCTGCGAGGCGTTTTTGAAATTGCTGCCTGAAGGCGACTGGTTCCTGCGGGATTTCCATCGTCTCATCGGCTCGATGAGCGTGGAAGACGACCTGCCGATGATAGGCGACATGATTCTGGACGGACACTTGATGATGCCTATCCGTGAACAGGCATTGCTGTCGTTCCATTTCCTCCTGTTGGAGGAAGTCGTTCCTGAAAAGGCGCTAATCGACGAATACCGCCGTCTGCTGGAGCGCGGCCTGCCGCCTGAAGACGACTGGAAACTGTGGATGGCGTTGGTCGTAAATGCCTCTGTCATAGGTGGTTCAAAATTGAAACCAGCCGTCATGGACATTCTGGACAAAGGATGCCTTGGCGACCAGACGTCGTTTGTGCGCAAAGCCGTGACGGGCTTGTTCGGCGGCGGCAGTCAGCGTTTCCGCGAAATGTTGAAGCGCGAACACAAGAGTCTTTATAAGAACGTAAAGGAAGAGGTTGAAGCACTGCTTGCGCCACCGCAGAAGGAGACGGGTGAAATGCCCGAACGCGGCAAGCCGATCGTGCGCGAAGAACCAAAGATCGGCCGCAACGATCCATGCCCATGCGGCAGCGGCAAGAAATACAAAAAGTGCTGCGGTAAGAATCTGTAAAAGCAGGGAGGGCGCACTCTGTGCGACCGTTTGCGCAAATGCGCAAACAATAAAGTATATAATTCCCTAAAATATCCAGCAAATAATAAGGAAACACAATGGCAGACAGCTGCTTACAGAAATTGTTCGCGGACCGCATCGGCGGTGAGAAGTTCGGAAAGGATACGACGATCTATAAGTTCGAGAAGATCAAGCGGGCGAAACGCGCCGCGAAGGCCGCCCATCCAGACGTCGAATTGATCGACATGGGCGTCGGCGAACCTGACGACATGGCGTTTCCGGAAGTCGTTGCTGCGTTGGCGGAAGAGGCCGGTAAGCTTGAAAACCGTTTCTATTCGGACAACGGTTGCATGGAGTTCAGAATCGCCGTCCAGAAATACATGAAAGAACTGTATGGCGTCGAACTGGATCCAGAGACGGAAATCGTGCACAGCATCGGCAGCAAATCCGCCTTGACGCTACTGCCGTCCTGTTTCATCAATCCAGGCGACATTACGCTGATGACAGTTCCAGGCTACCCCGTGCTCGGCACGTGGACGAAATATCTCGGCGGCGAAGTCGTGAATATGCCGCTGCTGAAGGAAAACGGCTTTCTGCCGCAGCTCGACAAGCTGACGGACGACCAGAAGAAACGCGCTAAATTGTTGTATCTGAACTATCCAAACAATCCGACGGGTGCCTCCGCGACGCCGGAATTCTACGACAAAGCGATTGCGTTCGCGAAGGCGAACAACGTGCTGCTCGTCGTCGATGCGGCGTATGCGCCGCTGAATTTCACAGGCAAACCGTTGAGCATCCTGTCGCGGCCAGGCGGAAAGGAAGTCGCTGTAGAGTTGCACAGCATGTCGAAAGGCTTTAACATGACCGGTTGGCGTCTCGGCTGGGTCTGTGGTTGCGCGGCGGCAGTGAAGGCATTCGCGACGGTGAAGGACAACGCGGATAGCGGACAGTTTTTGGCCATCCAGAAGGCTGCAGCGAAGGCGTTGGAGAACCAGAAGACGATTACGCCGAAAATCTGTGAGAAATACAGCCGTCGTCTGCACGCTCTCGTTGATATGCTGAAAGAGCTTGGCTTTGACGCGAAGATGCCGGAAGGCTCGTTCTATCTGTATGTTGAGATTCCGAAAGGCGTGAAGGGCGGAATCCGCTTCGATAGCGGGGAGGCGTTCAGCCAATGGATGATTACGGAGAAATTGATCAGCACGGTGCCATGGGATGATGTCGGACACTTTGTACGCTTTGGCGCGACGTTTGTCGCACCTGGCCTCGCGGAGGAAAAACGCGTTCTGGACGAAGTGAAACGCCGTCTCTCCGACTCTGTGTTCGAATTTTGATGGGTAGCATGAAGACGGAGCCATGGGACTATTGGCTTGATGGGGCGCACGATCCTGCGTTCAATATGGCGGCGGACGAAGCTCTGATGCTGCGCGCACCGTTGCGCAATCGTCCGCTGCTCCGCTTTTACGAATGGGACCGCAAGGCGGTTTCCATCGGCTATGTGCAGACAATCGCCGCCGCGCCCGAAGGATATGCGGCGGTGAGGCGGCCGACGGGCGGCGGAGTTGTCTATCACGACTACGATTTCACTTTTACGGCGATGTTTCCCACAGGGCATTGGCTGTGTGGCGTCGATCGCGTCGCGAGCTATGACTGGATCAACCGTTCCATTCAGAACGGGCTGGAACGGCTGAATCTGCACGCGACATTGTCATCGGCGGAAATTCCGCACGAGGTCGATCGCCTGACGATGGTATGCTTCGTGAATCCAACGCGGTATGACATCATGCTGGATGGTCGCAAGGTCGGCGGCGGCGCACAGCGTCGTGTGCGGGAGGGAATTCTGCACCAAGGCAGTTTGCATTTCGGCGGACCGCTGCCCGTGGAACGTTCTGTCATGCAGGCGGCGATTCTGGCGGGTTTCCGCGACGTTATGGGCATGGAGCCTGTGCGATTCACGCCCGACGCTGCGTTTTTGGGACTGGTGCTCTCGTTACGTAGCGAACGTTACAACAATTTGGAATGGAATAGAAAACGATAAACAAGGAGTGGATTGAAATGGCGGACAACGAACGTGAACTGGGCGAACAGCCGATTGAACAGCTCATGCAGGAGCTAGGGCTGGAGAACAATGATTTGGTCGTGGCGTCAACGGAGCAATTGACGCACAAGATGGTTTCGAAGGCGCGGAAAGGCCGCTTTCTGACGATGAACGTGCGTCTGAAGGTGCTGCACGCCCTATGCAAGGCCAGCGGCAACGAATATAAGCTGGAAGATCTTTTTAATTATAGATAAATTTCGAGATGGTCGCGCTTTGCGCGACTGAAGGTCCCATTGATGTCCTGCCGTTTGAAGCGCAGGCGGGACGCCGCGCGCCACCCCCCCGGCGCAGGCGGGACGCCGCGCGCCACATCAAAATCATCGTTCCACAACTGCAATGACTACTTCTTCCTGCAATTTGGAATTCGTGTATATTCGTAGCATGGCTTCTTGTGAAAATTTTCCCGAAAGGCAACCGCATGAATAGCGCACAAGACGCAATCGTACAGGGCGGTCGCCACCATTGACCAGCTTCAGCTTTCCCTTACTGCTTCCGTAGGCATCACACGGCGGTAGCAGAAGCCGCCGATGGTAGGCGTCTTCCGCCGCCAGTGTAGTAAGAGAGATAATAATAAATAACTGAATAATCCGTATCACTTGTCCATCCACTCAAAAATACAAGATAAATTCTCTCATACAAGACACCAAATCACGACACACTATCATAAGGAAGACTCACCGACCTGAAGACTGACAGAAAATGCGGAACCCATAGTGGTGGTAGCAATCTGAAGGAGTGAGGAAACTACGGCTCGCTGAACGGCAGAGCTCCGCGCCGCGAGCCCAGTCGCCGCCGCGCTGCACGCGGATCCAGCCCGTATTCGGGCCGACTGGATCCGACACAGCCGCCACTGACGATGTACTCGCCCCATACCAGTCCAAACACAGTTCATATACATTTCCATGCATGTCGTAAAGCCCCCAGGCGTTCTGACGGTAGCTGCCGACCTTTGCGTGCCCGTCCGAATAGCCGCCTTTGCCATCCAAATGATTGTAAGCGTATCGCCCGACTTCAGCCATGTTGGCATCCTGCCCAGTCGAAGTCAAATTCTTCCCGGAATTCAAGGCAGTCGTCGTGCCCGCCCGGCAGGCGTACTCCCATTGAGCCTCCGTCGGCAAATCGAATACCAGCCCCGTCTTCGCCTGGAGTTTGCCCATGAACGACGTGGCATCAACGGAATGGCCATACTCCGGCCAGCCTGCCCCACCTTGTTCCCCTGTTCCACGAATCATCTCGTATGAAACACATTCCACGGGGCGGCTATTGCCGTTTATAGAAGACGGGTTGCTCCCCATGACCAGCTCCCATTGTTTCTGCGTGCATTCGAACACGCCGATGTAGTAGTCCTGCGTCAGTGTCACCTCATGCTGGGCCATATCACTGTCGCGTCGCCCCACTTCATCCTCAGGCGAGCCCATGATGAATGTCCCCGCCGGAATCTTCCGCAGCCACAACTCTGTTGTGCGGCAGGCGTCGTCTTCCAGATTCGGAGCCTGATCCGTATATCGTACAGGATAGTTCGCCGCATCCGGTCCAGCGGACAAATCGACGACTATATACAGGTCATCGTCCTCCAGCAGTCCGGTCAGTTTGACCATCGGCATGTGTTCCCGCATCCAGTCATGAACATAACGGCTTCCGCTTTCAACCGTCGTCAATGCCGTGCAACCGTCAAAGGCATCCTCGCCTATTGACACAATGCTGTCAGGAAGCTTGAGAGAAGTCAAGGATGATGCTCCCGCAAAGCAATGGTCTCCAATGCCCGTCACGACC
Source organism: Victivallales bacterium (assembly GCA_017964325.1). The sequence goes on from JAGCSE010000213.1 coordinate 8,328, forward strand.
GCACCGTCGATTTTATCGGGAATGGCCACTTCCGTCATGTTTCCGACTGTGTATCGCGTGATGGTCGCCTTTCCATCCTGAATTGAATAAGTGTATGGCAGTTTTGTATAATTTGCACGGAAATCATCGCGAACGAGTCTATTGTTCACATAAGCCGCCACACGGATCGTCGCCGTGGATGTCAGCCAAATGCCATTTGCAACATCATAACGCTTGCTTCGGTCAGTCGGCTTCGAACCATCCAACGTATAATAGAACGTCACGATGTCATGGGCGAGATTGCTTCTCAGGAAGACTTGAAGCCCTTCTCCGCTGAACTTCGTCCCTGACGGGGGCCTGAACTCCAAGTTGACCGCATTAGGAAATTCCCCATCGTCCATTATATAAATCCAGTAGCCGACGCCGGCCTTCAGCGTGTAACCGCCTTCGGCGTCTTCTTCAAGATACACAAATCGTCCATCCTGCCAATACCATATTGTATAGCCGGAATCCAAATGGCGTTCCGTGTCCGTTGGGCCGACCATGTTCCAGCCGGCTTTCAACGGAATCTCCTCCGCCGTACGCGTCTGCGACGGGAAGATGTCCAGATAACGCTTTGTATTGTCATGCTGGAAGAGCCAGTAGGCTTTGCCGCCTTCCAGCGAACTGGTTCTCGTATAACTGTTGTTCTCGATTCCGAACAGGTTTTGCCCCAGCAGGATGCGTTCCGTATAATTCTCCGGTCTGAACGGCAGGGAGAACAAATTCCAGCCAGGCTTCAGCTCCAATGTGCAACGACCGCCCAAATCAAATCCCCACACGGGACTCTCCGTAACCGTGCCATCCGCCGTCGTCGTCGTCACCTGCCAGTAATAATCCACATCGTTCAGCAGAATCGACGGCAACCGCCAACGATTCATCGTCAGTGAATCAGAAGTCGTGACGAGTTCTGCGGCATCGCTGTTCTTATCCGCATCGCCTTTCCAAATGGTCACATCGTAGGTAGCGTCATCCTGCGCATCCCACGTCATGACACCTGTTTCCGTCGTTGCCGTCGCGCCGTCGTAAATCCAGTTGAACCATGCGGGCGATGTCGTGATGGGCTGGTTGCGATCGAACGTAATCGTCGCCGAACAGTCGATGCGACGGCCTATCGGCGCGTCATCCCGCACTTTCACGCGGAAACTGACATACCCTTCGCCAGAATGGTTGTCATCATTCGGCGGTAGGAAGCCAGCCGTCACGACGGCGGGCCAGTAACCGCCTTCGGCGTTGGCGGGATCATAGCTTCGCAGATACCACTGCACGGCTCCGTTGTCTTTGTCACATGTCACCTTGCCGCGAACCTGCCATGGCGTCCCGTCCTGCGTCACCGTGAACTTGCCTGTCGCCTTGCCGTTCAACGTATTCACCAGCTGGTTGCCAAACGAAATAGCTCCCAGCTGGAAGGTCGAGACATCCACCAATTTTTCATCCAAATCAAGATCCACCCAGATTTCCTGTGCGGCGGCATCCGCTGTCGATTTATTCTCAAAATAAACCGTATAATCTAACCATTCGCCACGTTCCACGAGCCGCTGCGTCGCAGGATCCCCCGCCCCACGCGGCCCGACGATTTCGTTGGGATCGCAGGACTGCAAGATGGGTGGCAAGCAGTCATCATCTGGAAATTCATAATATCCATGGCAATGGCAGGTACAAGTAGTGCTGTATGAACCAAAAATATGTCCACAAATAGGACATTTTCGTTTTTCTCCACTTGGAACAACTAAACTTGTAAACTTTACCCCCTTCATAAAAAAACGTTTTGGCAAAAGTGAGACCCTATGTGATGATTTACCTTCATATACATATGAGAAGCTGTCAGGTGAGCCACCAGAATGTATTTCGCTTTTTCCATCACCAAAATCCCATTCACGAGAATCAATATTGTCAGCCGGATGATACACTATCTCATATCGGCCTAACATAAGTGGTCGTTTGGAAACCACTTGCGTTTCCTGTTCTGGTCCTAAGGTATTGAAGTTAACCGAATAAGAATTTAACGAATAATCGTATGGCATCGCATTCCAAGAAAAACGCTCCATTGGCACACCCCATTTCCAAGTTTTCCCCCAAAGTATCCCCGAATAAAGTGGAATAGTAAATACAGAAAGATCAACTTCGGGTAATATCCCCTCTTCTTTCTTAAAGTTGAAAAGTTTAATTACAGCACTAAGCTTTAAACCAGCAGAAACCGAAAGTTTTTTAGGTGATGCCTCAAAAGATATGCCGATGCCAACCTTTCCAGTCAAATCTGCAACTGAGGCTTCGAATTTGTCTTTTATAGATTTACCGCAAACTAATAATTTTAGTTTGATTCCCATTTCCACACCGCCATTAAGTTTTGCATTGAAAGATGCTGAATCGATATTTGAGGTACAATTTAATTTAGGCAATAAACCAGCCTCTTGGATTTCCCATTCTCCATTTTCTAATCGTTTTTTACTACTTACCCAAGTTAGTTCCTGTTTAAATGTCTTTTCGAACGCAAGTTCCGCTTCAAAAGATAAGCTACCATTAAAATACGATTTTATTATAAATTCATTGGGGATGATGATGGGCCCAGTGGGAGTCAGAACAGTTACATCTAATGGAATCTTAAAAATTTCTTCTTCTATTTTATCTTGGAGTTTTAGCATTTTTTGCTTTATTTTATCTGGTAGTAAATCTACGCTTAAACTACCATTCCAACTAAATGTTTCTTCAATTTTATATCCGTCTTCATATTCAAACGATTTTATTTCTTCATTTTCATCATACTCAATTTTTAAATCGTAAGGCAATTTTTCAAACGTAATATCCAATGTGAATCCTTCACTTCCTGCTATTCTTTTTTTTATTGCTTCCCATTTATTTTCACCACGAGTACCCATTATTCCATCATCTTTTACTCGAATAGAAAAACTTTTAAACAAATCAGTTAAAACAGCATCGTCAACAGTTAAGTAATAGTAATCACCTACCTTCCGACTAGCCAAAATCTTCACCGCAATTACATCCCCATCAGGATACTTAAATAGCATTTTGGCATCTTTTACAAGTTTAACTGGATATTCCCCTACTTCACGCATCACAAGTATCGTCCCATCCCAGGAGACAAACTCATAGGGTGGATTCTCTGTTTCATGAAGCAAAATTACATCATCTCGCAAAACATTCTCAATAGGTTTTATGACATTGACGATTTGCTGTTCCTGTATGGTGTTACCTTCTGGTGTTGTCAAAGTCAAATCAATCCGATGCTCACCCAACACACTATAAATCCACTGTGGCTCAGGCTCTTCACTGTCAGTAACACCATCACCATCAAAATCCCAAGCAAATGCATATCCGTCTGTTGATTTGTCGAAACTGAAATAACACGTCACCTCAAGTGGCCCCGATCCTTGACTTGGGAATGGCATAAAAACTTTTTTATGGACGATTAGCAACTCCACATTCTCCTGCCATTCTCCTTCATCTAATTCCACTAAAGTGAATTCCTCAGATTGCCATTTTTCGCCAAATACTTCAAGACTGTACTTTCCAGCTGGCAACTCAGTAAACTGCCAAGAACCATCTTCATTAACTTTGGTTTCATATCTTTCTTCTTGACAATATGCAGTAACAGTAAGACCCTCGCAGTCGGTCATCTCTCCATTTTTTGTTGTTATTATACCTTCCAAACAGCCTGGTTGAGATATATAAAGTAATGCACTATGATGGTTATTATTAACATCGACGCTAATAGGTCCTGACTTATGTATAATAGCCATATCGACATTAGAAACTTTCAAGTAATAGGTATTTTCGCTAAGGTTATGAAATTCAAACTTTCCATTCTCAGAAACATCGACAATGGAAAGTGCCTGAACACCATCCTCCATCCACAATTCCACCGAATAGTTTTCTGTTATAGGCTGTCCATTTTTCATGCAGACATAGCCGTCGATGCTTCCCAGCGGAATACACAACAACTCCACGCCATTGACATCCTGTCCGGCAACCGTTGAAATTTTACATTCACCGACCGTCTCTGCAAAAGCCAACGTCAACAGATATTCTGTTTCCCCTGTCAATGTATCAAAACAAAAATACCCATTTTCATCCGTCTCCACCGTGATTTCCGTTGCATTTTCATCAACTGTAGTGGCGCGTATTGTGGCTTTTGGAATCGCCGCGAGAGATTTTGCATGATAAACATAACCAGAAATTGCTGAGAATGAAGATACGGCGGTGCATTCCGCAAAATTCTGCAATACTTTGAAGTCCATCTCTTCTTTACCACGCGCGGCTAATCTCAACGCAGCCTTATGCACAGCCTTTTCCAGTTCCTTCCATGTTGTAAAAGTCTTACTAACAGGATATTCCTCCTCTGGGAATTTCATCGTATCGAATTTCAACCTGCAACTTCCCGTAAAACTGAAATAGAATGGGACTTTGCACTCTTCGCCCGCCTTCAAAACATTGACAGGACTGGAGCCCGCGCCATAAAGCAACAGCACATCACTTTCTTCGTCGGATATTTTGACTTTCAATTGAGTTCCATTTTCACCGATGACACGGAACACTGGAGCATTCATATCCGCATTTCCTGTATTCTTGTAGCGAATATATCCAATGTACTGCCGACCCTCTCGAACACTGTCCGGAACATCCAGCCAGGCTTCAAGATTCGCCCGCCTGACTGCCTCCACAATCGTCACAGCTTTATTTGCAATATAAACATTCTCATTGGAAGTTGTCACTTTTAAATCATAATCATTCGCTTCCTTGTCTGATAAATTAAACGATGCAACAGTCCGCCCCTCATCATCTGTTGAAATGCCAACAGCTTGTATCTTCTCATTAGCATTTTTCAAACAGACGCTCTTCACAGAGGCAGCATCCAGCAAGACAAAACTGATGGTAACAATTTCCGAATTGGACACGACATTCGGTGTCACATCGCAGACTGCCTCTGCCACGTTAATGCTATTAATGCTGAACGATGCTCCCGTCAAGCTGTCATTTGCTATCCTGATATACGCCGTCTTGTCCGCCGCAGATGGCATCACCATGATGACGCGTCCATCGTTCAATGACCGTCCTGTCGCATCGGAATGGGTCTCCGTCGGGATGAAACCGACGCCACACTGCCAATCCAATACGTCCTTAAACTGACTTACGAGCTCCAGAAACTCATGGTCTCCCGCCTTCAACGCAATATTTTCTCCACTGCCCAATGCGTATATCTTCTTGTTTTTCCATTCTTCTACTTGGACCTCTATGACATCCTCTCCTTCAATACGATTATTCTGGAACATCCTCTCATAAATATCCAAATTGCTGTTCACCGTGACCGCCAGCCGCCATTTTCCAGGCATGATGGCAGGAATCCGGCACTGCCTGATGATCGTTTTCTTTTCACCGACAGCCAAATGTTCATATCCTGCAATGTCTCCAAGCTCCACAGTCTGCTGCCCAAGCTCTTCGTCCGCCGAACAAAGTGAAATACTATCCTGCCAATAGCCTTGGAAGCTCACGGAACCTACATTTTCAATCTGATAGGAAACTGTGATGGTCTCGCCGCTGATGCCAATAGACGAACCGCTCACCCAATTCACCTTCAAGTCAGGCACTTCGCCGCCGCCTGTTCCAGGATATTCATAGATGCCGATGTCGGGCACACAGCCGTTTTCAGACGCAATGCCCGTATCGTTGATTTTCGTGCAGTTCATGCGCGGCTTGCCCCAATAGTCCAATTCTGGCGCGACAGTACCATCGCCTGCATCAATGCAAGGACTGTTCGGTTTCAAAGTGAAATCGCCGTTTTCCGCGTCATTGAACAACGGGTTATCCGTAATATTGCCATCTCCATTCAAGATTCCTGCATTCCAAAAACAAGAATAGTTGCTACTATAGCCATTTGATGATGCAGTTTCATACAAAATACTGTTATTCAACAATCCATCGCCATCAAGAGTATAGTCAGAACAAAAGGCAAGCACGGAATTTGTTATTCTGGCATTTCCTTGCACCCCAAATCTCGCTTGTTGCAAAATCGAATTGTCGATTTCAACATTACCTGCGGCATAAATCAAACGCAACAATGAATTTTGGACAATGCAACCATTCAAATTCAAATACCCAGAATTGCACCGCAAGATAGCATCTCTCTGATTACTGTACTGCCCCCAACCTCCCCATTGCAAAATGGCATTATTAAATACTGCATCTCCGCCATTGACGGTAATGCCAATCCAATCTCCTTCTTCTGGAACGGTTCCATTTCCATCCTGATTCGTGTCACCACCATGTTCGTCATCTTTAATCGATGTAAACACAATCGGTTGCGCACGGGTTCCAATGGCCTCCAATGTCGCGCCGGAATTGACGGTGATGCCTTGTCCTGAACTGAATTTCAGAACCGCACCGGGTTCAATGGTCAGTGTGACACCATTGGCGATTGTCAGATTGCCCGTCGCCTTATAGACCAGATTGCCGCTCAAAGTTGTATTCTTTGTCAAGTTGCCTGAAGGCAGCGTGGCGGATTTACAATACAGCTTGCAAGCAGAATCCATGCGGACAGCGCCATCGCCGCCAAGCGTATAGGCATCGTAGCTCGGCATGGATGCAAAGCCATCCAGATTCGTGTCGCCGCCGATGGAATCATCGGCAATATGCGTGAACGTAACACCATTGCATTCCACGACAGAGCCCAGTTTGGCGATGATGCCGCATCCGCTCTGGAATTTCACAATCGCCCCGTCGCTGATGGTCAACATCACGCCGGCGGGGACAATCACATTGCCACGGACGACATGGATGGCGGAATCGTCCCATGTCTCGTCACCTGTCAGACGTCCATCATGGATGATGACTTCACGGTTGATGAAAAAAGTCGTCTCCAGACGGTCCAGCAGGCCACCTCGATTGTCAAGCGTCTCGTGCGCAAGCAGATAGCGGCCAGTCCCAAGGTTGTAGGTCTCCCATTTCGCCGTGCCGTCCGTATCGCCGTCGGTTGTGGCATGGATAGTCTGCGGCACTTCATTGTCTTCATCTAATTGCACAGAAATACGCACGGACGTAGCGGTGGCCTTTCCCGCCCATGCGGTGGAAAAACACAGCGTTTCCACATCCCGTGCCAGTCGGCTGAACAAATCCGTCCGTTCATCGACTTCCGCACCTTCCTCCGTCTCAACAGTTGTGCAGGCGTATTCCGCATCCGCCGGAAGCGTCGCTGCAGACTCGAAGATGCTGACCGTGCTCTCCGCCACATCGATGTTTGTTCCAGACGATGCCGTCAAAACGACGGTGAAATCTTCCAGCTCTTCCACGATTGCATCCGAAACAATCGGAATCTCAATGTAGCGCGTCCCATTGTCCGTGGTGGTCCATGAAAGCCTGCCAGACGACAATGTGTAGTCGCTGTTCAATTTCGCGGTGCCGTCCGTCGCCTGCCAATCGACGGAAAACGTCGCCTTGCGCGTACCGCTGACCGTCACGGGAATCGCGACAAAACCTTGATGCTCAATGACACGGGAATTGTGGATGGACACCGTCGGCAACGTGCTGAACGTCACCTGCCGCACATTCATAAATCCATTGTCCGTCCAGCCGGTACTGGTATTATAGCAGTAAATGAGCCAATCCGACGGCGCATCCATAGTCCCATCGCGCATGTCGGTGTCTCCACCGAACGCGTCATCCGTCGCCAAGGCAAACAAGACAGGCGATTCCGACGTGCCCTGCACGGACACCTTGCCACCATGCTCCACGATGATGCGCGTATCTTCCGTGAACTTCACGACCGCGCCGCTTGTCATCGTAAGCGTCACACCGTTCGGTACATAGACATCGTTGCGGATCAGATGGACCACTGTACTGTCCCACGTCGTGTTCTCTGTAAGACGGCCTTCCTCCAATGCCACGCCATTGTCGTTCAATACACAGATTTCCGCCGTCTGGCTATTTTGGGACAGTTCATGCCAGCCGTCTTCAGAAGCCGTTGAATTCCAAGAAGCAGGCAGTTCCTTTCCGTCCAGCGAAACCTTTTCTTCCGTCGTGGATAAATCAATGGTTCCGCGCACGATGCGGCCGCCGAAGCCGTCTCGCAAATCCAATCGTGCCGCATTGGAGACGACGGTTGCATGGACAAGCTCTTTCATTCCCGTATCCGCCATCTTGCAAATCGTGACCGTCACGTCGTTTGTCACGATATTCGCCCCGCCAGAAGCGACGAGATGCACCGTGAAGGTCTCTTCGTCCGCCGCCAAATTGCCCCCCATAATCGGAATGGCGATGTACTTCGTGCCGTTGTTCGTAGAGCTCCATGTCAGCTTGCCGGCGGCTAGGCCATAGTCCTCTTTAAACGTCGCCGTGCCGTCCGTCGCCGTCCATTCCGCATAAAAAGTTGAATTCCGCGAACCAGACACCGTCACTGGCAGATACGCCGTCCCGCAGTCTTCATAGACCGCCGTCCCATGCAACGTCAGCGATGGATAAGTACTGGAAATGACCAGTCCGCGTGACGCAACATAACCGTTGTCCGCCACCGTGCCGCTGGAATAGTTGAAGATCAACGCATTGGCGGGGAAGACGACCTCCGCCTCCCGCATGTCCGTATCACCCGCATAGCCGTCGTCTGTCGCCATTGAGAACTGCACGAAGGCGTCTTCCAAGCCGTTTATCTGCAGTTTGCCGCCGTTTTCGACGATGATGCGCGTATCCTCCGTGAACTTCACGGTCGTCCCTTCCGTGATGATCAGCGTCACACCGTTCGGAATATAGACGTCGTTGCGGATCAGACGGACGGCGGAATTATCCCATGTCGTGTTCTCCGTCAATCGCCCTTCCTCGCAATGGACATCATCTGTGTTCAGAACCGCCACATCCCGTGTCTCACCACCTTGTGACAGTTCCAACCAGCCATCCTCCAACGTGGTCGTATCCCATGACTCGCCAATGACCTTTCCGTTCAGCGTCACATCGCCGTCGGTGTCGGACATCGCCATCACGCCCTGCGCGATGCATCCGCCGAAATCATCGCGCAAATCCAACCGGACGGGCTGTGATGTGGCCGTGGCGGCCGTCAGATGGTCGAACTCGCTATCCGCATTATTGTAAATGGTGACGAGCGCCTCCGCCGTCTGGATGTTCGCTCCGTATGACCGTACAAGGCGGATTGTGAACGTCACGTCTTCATCCGTCTGCGATTCCGTCACAAGCGGAATTTCAATATACCGTACACCAGCAGACGTGGATGTCCAGCTGACACGGCCGCTGTTTTCCGTAAAATCGACTCCGTATTTCGCCGTGCCATCGACGGTTTGCCAATCGACTGCAAACGACGTACTGCGCGAGCCTGACACCATGACGGGAATGCGCACGGAACCGCTCTGTCGCATCGCCCGCACAGGCTGCACGGCAAGATATGGTAATGCGCCAATGACAATATGATTGACGGCGAACCAACTGTTATCCGTCCATCCCTCATCTTCATAACATTTAATCCGTGGCTCTGTCTCATTCACCACTTCTGCATCCTGCCAATCCGTGTTGCCACCGACGGAATCATCCGCCACCTGTGCAAACTCTATAGGCAAATTTTCACCGCCGTTGACGGCGATTTTGCCACCATGCTCGACGATGATGCGGCTGTCCTCCGCGAACTTCACAATCGCCCCTTCGGAAATCGACAGCGTCACGCCGTTCGGCACATACACGTCGTTGCGGACGACATGGACGACTTCATTATCCCACGTGCTCCGGTCCATGATGCGCCCTTCCTCCAGCCGGATGGATGCGTCATTGCGAACACATACCCGCTCCGTCTTCCCATTGCAGGACAACGTATGCCAGCCATCCACCAAAGCGGTTGTATTCCAAGAAGATGAAATGGCTTTGCCATCGCATTTCACCGTGCCTTCCGCTGCAGAAAGCGCCACCACGCCCTGCACGACGCGCCCGCCGAAGCCGTCGCGCAAGTCCAGCCGCGCCACGGCTGATTCAGCCGTGGCGACCGTCAGCCCTTCAAACTGCGCATAAACAGCTATGGTGGAGACAAGAAACGTGGCAATAATGAAATGAATGGTATGCTTCATAATCTTTTATGGAGGTTATCTTGTGATGTAAGTAGCTTCCGCTAGCGGCTCTAGCGGCTCTAGCGGTTCTAGAGATTCTAGAGATTCTAGTGCTTCTAGCGGTTCTAGAGATGCTAGCAGTTCTAGAGAAGCAAACGGCGTTATACGAGGTTGTTAAGCAAATACATCCTTATTGGACTGCGGGCAAGCAGGCTAGGCGGAAGCCAAAATAATTGTAGATGCTATTGGAATGGAAGTAGTTGCCGGCTAAACGACATGCCGAACGGCAGCTCTGCGCGAAGCCGTTGCCGTAGAAGTAGAAGCTTTCCCCGCAGCCGCCGCGCAATATGCGGCAAGAGCCTGAACCGGTGCCCTTAGGATCCGTCGCATCGTTTGACGACAATCCTCCATACCAGTCCAGGCACCATTCCCAAACGTTTCCATGCATGTCATAAAGCCCCCAGGCGTTCGGAAGATAGGAGCCAACTTTTGTATGCTCCGAATATCCTCCTTTGCCATCGTTTCTGTTATTTTTGTATCGTCCTACTTCCGCCATGTTTGAACATGATTCCGTCCCCGTCAGATTTTTACCTGAATTGAGGGCTGTGCTCGTTCCCGCGCGGCAGGCGTATTCCCACTGGGCTTCCGTGGGCAAATCGAAAAGCAAGGATGTCTTGGCGCGCAGGACATGGAAGAAGGAGTCTTCATCCACCTGGTTGCTGACAGGCCAACTCGCCCCGTTCACCGTTCCGCGAAGCATATCGTAGCTGACATAATCCACTGGGCGCGTATCGCCTTTGTAAGGAGACGGATTCGTCCCCATGACCAATTGGTACTGTTTCTGCGTGACTTCGAAGACACCGATGTAGTAGGGCTTCGTCAGCGTGACCTTGTGGAGCGTCTCGTCCGAATAGCGTCCCAATTCCTCCGCTGGCGACCCCATCATGAATGTGCCGGGGAAGATGAGACGGAGCCACAATTCCGTCGTACGGCAGGTGTCCTGTGTGATATCAGGCGGCGTCGCGCTGTAACGGACAGGATATTTCGCGACATCCACGCCGCCGGACAAATCGACGACCATATATGGATACGCCCCCGTAAACGCCTGAATCGTAACGGTGAAGTCGCCCGTATGCAGGTTCGGTTCATCGACGGACATGTCCCATGTCACGCGATGCATTCCCGCCTTCACGGGGTCCTTCGCGCCGTCGCCCTCCAGCGTTTTCAGCGGGAAGGAGCGGTTCTCCGCGCCATCCTTGCCGATGAAGCCGACATAGATATCCGCGTTCTTGTCGTCATACGTGACGGTGTAGTCGATATCGACCTTTCCGTTCCACGGCCACCGCTGCTGCACCTTCTGCACGGAGACCGACACCTCGCCGGCCGTTAGCACGGCCGCCATCATCAACATCAACAGCATCCATTTCTTCATCGTCGTGTTCCTTCAAGAGTGAGGGGGGTATATATTTTTTTGAATAATTATTGCGTCATAAGTTACATTCTTTGTTTAAAAATAATTTATTCATAATTCTCTTTATGTCAAGAGAGAAGATTAAAAAATGATGAAGACGGTACCATGCGGGCGTCCCGCCTGCGGGCAACGGCGGGGACACCGTCGCTACTCCCCCTTCCTTTTATGATTTCTTATGATTCTTTATGACTTTTGTTTATTTTTTATGATTTACAATGAGTTATCATGCTTTATTATGATTATTAATGATAATAACAGAATTTTAAAGATATAATTTGCATTTCACTGTCCAGATGCTATTGTATGATTTGTCACAATTGGACTTGCTGTATTTTGAAATGGAGATATATTAAAAATGAGAAATAACATGAAGGATATGGATGCGGCTGGCAAGCTCTTCATGGCGCTGGACAGGCCGTTCGCGGACCTTGTGGATTTCTTCCTGAGGGAGGAGGGCTACAGGGTCGTCCGCGAATCCATGCGGGAGCGGGATCCAGAGGCGATCGGCCGTCCGCCGGGTGGACGCCACAGGAGGGTCGTGCACGACGTCGTGAAGGAGATGGACGTCCGGAGGCTTCGCGGGAGGCCGCGCCGCCTGACGGTGGCGTGGGCGAACCAGTCGTACGTGAGCCGCGTCATGCCGGGGCGCGAGCTGATGTCGTCCGCGCTCCACTGGGACCGCTGGCGCGGCGGCATCAGGTCGGAGCACGAGAGGAACGGCGAGCTGAAGACTCCGGAGCAGTGGCTGGACGGCATCCTCCCCGGCGACCGGATGCCGCCCGTCCTGACGCTGACGCCCTATTTCGGGCAGAAGCCGTGGAGGGGGGCGAACCGCTTCGTCGCGGACATGCTGGACTGCCCGCCGGGGCTGGAGAAGGCCATGGCGGACTGCCCCGCCAACGTCGTCTCCTTCCGCGACATGACGGCGAGGCAGCTGTCGGCGTTCGACGCGGGCCCGATGCGGGCGGTCGCCAAGTGCATCCGTTACGCGCGCAACCACAGGCAATTAAGGCATGAGATGCGCACGGATCCGTCGTTCCTCGACATGCCGGCGGAGGCGTACGGGATCATCAACATTGCAACAGGAATGAATTTGAAACCAAGGCAAAAGGAGCACAACGACATGGCAAGGGATGTATCGTCATACGACCAGTACCTGCTCGACATGGGCGAGAGAAGAGGCGAAAAGAAGGGCGAAAAGAGAGGCGAAAAGAAAGGTGAAAAGAAAGGAATCGCAGCCGCAATCATGAGATTCATCCAAAGCAGAAGAAGTCGCCATTTCTCCGAAACGCAGATACAAGAGGACCTGCAACTTGATTTCGGCCTGGATGAAGCCCAGGCAAGCCAGTACATGGCAAATTCCTTGACAGCAAAAGTTTGAACGAAATAATCCGGAGCACAACTACATGGCAAGGGATGTATCGTCATACGACCAGTATCTGCTCGACATGGGCGAGAGAAGAGGTGAAAAGAAGGGGGAGAAGAAAGGCGAGAAGAAAGGAAGAATGGAAGGGCAGGCAGAAGGCATCGCCACCGCAATCATGGGATTCATCCGAAGCAGAAGAAAGCGGCATTTCTCCGACACTCAAATACAAGAAGACCTGCGGCTTGATTTCGGACTGGACGAGGAGAAGGCAAGCCAGTACATGGCGGCGGCCTTGACAGCCAAGACGTGAATGATTTTTCTCGTCAAGAAACAGATGTACTTCTGTCCAGTACCGGCGGCGGAAGTCCTCGGGCGCAGGCGGGCTAAAGCATGCAACGGCGAGACACCGTCGTTACTTGAACACAATCTCGCTCGCGAATTCCCGCACCATGACGCAGGGTGATTCGCGGGTGATTTTTTCGCCGAAATACGTCACGTTCTCCAACGTGATGCCGCGGATCGTCTCCTTCTCGTTGCGGCCCTGGAAATTCATGACCCCCTTGAAGTTATCCTTCACGCCGTCGATGCTGATGTTCTTGAATGTCACGTCACGCAGGCTGCCTGCGTTCTCGTATTTCGTGCCACCGACACCACAGCATTGCGCTTTCGCCTGCACAATCACCGTATCCAGACCGCAGGTCTTCACACGGATATCCTCGAAATGCAGGTCGTACATCTCCATGCCGCCGCTGGGCTGCAGCCAGAAAATAACGTTCGCCCAAAATTCGTCTGGGCCGCGCACATTCTTACTGTAGTACAGAACATCGATATTTCGCGCGCGAATATTGCGCATGGCTTCGGCCGCGCATTCATAGCCGATACGGAACGTGTTCGCGCAATCCGTCCAGAATTCGCAATCCTCTACAAGAATGTTCTCGCAGGCTGCGCGGCCTTTTTGATCCATCCCCTTGATGGCGATGTTGTCGTCCTGACAGCGCAGGAAGCAGTTGCGGACAATCGCGTCCGACGTATTGCACAAATCCACCGCATCGTCGTTGATCATGTTCGAGCAGACAACTTTCACATTGTCAATCAACACGTTGCGACAATTGTTCGTCACCAGCGTCCAACTCCATGAGTTGCGGATTGTGACTCCTTCAATCGTCACATTCTTCCCGTTCACAGTATGAATAGGAAACGCGCATGGCCCCTTGAAGCGCGGATATTCACTGCCATCGACGATGCCACGACCGCGAATCGTGATATTGTCGCCATCCGCCTCGATGCCGCCGGACAGCACGGCGCCGCCCGCCAGATAGACGGTCTGCCCCGTCTTCACGTCCAGCCTGCCGACTTTGTGAAGCCCCGGCCCGAAATACAACACATTCGCATCCCCTTGCTTCGGAACATTTTTCTCAATCGGATTCCCGAACAGCAAAAGCGGCTTCACACGCCCTTCACGTTCAATGGAAATACGGAACGGCTTGTCGGCCTTAAACACAATCGTGTCGTCGGACACCTTTACAGGCCGTATGCCGAAACGCGCAGGCTGGATTTCCACATTCGCCAGCGATTTTGGCGATGTCACCATCACCGTCACCTCGCCTTCGAAATCAAAGGAGCCGAAATAGTATTTTCCATCCCAAAACTGCACATTGCAAGGATATATGTCAACAGGCTTTCCGTCAACCGTCACCTGGTATTCACTTGAATCCGACAATCCAGCGGGCGCAGGATACGTCACGACCTTTCCCTGCGGCAACGTCGCGCAACCAACCGCCAGCAGCATTTGCGCCGTCAATGTAAACAACATCGTTTTACTCATGGTCTTCTCCTTTTTTATGTGGCACAATCACTATACTTTTTTATTGCAATTCGCCCAACGGCGGGACACCAATATAACCCACTTATTTGCAAGCCGCTGTGAAAACTTTTTCCACCAGAGCGGCAAACTCCTCGTAGGCCTCCATGCCTTTCAGTTCCGCCATCGCCTCCACCAATGCGCGGAAACGCCACGCATGGCTCCGCGGATCCTTCGCGTGGAACTGCTGCCAAAAATCGTCGCCATAACGCACATAATCGCGGGCAATCGCACGCATATTGGACAGCTTGTCGCCCAACGCTACGATTTTCACATCACGTCCTGCATGTTTAAGTTCTTCCAGCGCCGCATTTTTCCGATCATACCAGCTTTCTTCACGGCTGCGCGAATGGTCATGCTTTTCTGTCTCGGCATCCACCAAATCAGCGACGCGGTCTCCGAATTCCCTGCGGATGTCCTCCACCGTACATGGCGTATCCTCCACGACATCGTGCAGCACGGCTGCGGCAAGAAGTTCAGGTTCCGACGTCATCGTCGCGACAATCGTCAACGCCTCCAGCGGATGCACGATATATGGAAAATCGCGTCCACGCCGTGGCACGCCTTTGTGCGCATTCACGGCATAAATGATCGCCTTATCGACCAGACTTGTGTCAATCTGCTTCGTCTTGTGCTTTTCCATAATTGTCAATGAAGTATTTTTTGAATCCGTTCATACATACGATGCGCCATGGATGCGTTTCGCGGGCGCACCCCATGCAAACGGTCGTAGAAATCCTTCAGCCCCGCTTCGCCATGACCGCTTTTAACGATATGAATCAGACAGAGATTCTGAAGCGCCAGCGTTGAGGAAATGATGTCCAAGTCCGTGCCGCTCATCTGGCTGAGCGCCAAACGATAGGCGTCGTCTGAACAGCTTTTTCGCATGGCCTCCACTTCCGACAGCATCTTCAGCCCCATCTGCTTCAGAATCGGTAGGTAGATCATTCCGCTGCCCTCCTGAATCTCCGCGTTATTGGCGGAAGCGATTTTTTCCGTGAGCAGCCTGAATGGATCCAAGTCCAGATAATGGCGGAATGATTCACCGTCCAATTCCAAGTCCTTGTATTTACCGTCTTTAAGCATAGTCCGCACTTTGCGGCGGTAATTTTCAAGACTCGTGCGGATGCTACGGAACTCTTCGTCCGCAATTTCCAAAACAACCGCCATGCGCGTCAACGGGCGGATGTATTCGCGTGGCATTTCGATGTCGGACTTGTAGCCCGTGTCATGGTATATCGTCGCCCACACATGTTGCAGCGCCGTCCGCATTTGCAACTCGAAGCGAAATTCATTCAAGCGAGGCAACGACGGATCGCTGAACAACGACGGCGGAATCTTACAGATGTAATGCAGCGACATATAACCGAAATGGTCCACATCGTGCATCTTCCGCTTGTCAATCGAATTCTTCCAGTCAATATCAAACACCTTTTCCACCAGCGATGCAATCTTATCGACTTCATCACTGTAATATGTAATGATACGGACACCGACCAAATCCGTCACATCGCTGATTTCACGATACTTGTCTCCCTTAAGCTCCAGCTTGCCAGCCAAACTTTTCTCGGTCTTCACGCGACCTTCCACGCCGACATTTATGTTATTGTCCACCATCATCGACTTCAAATAGTCCATGGCGAAAGTCAGCATTCTTTCAAATGTAGGCTTGTTTTCCTGGAACTGCATCATCAGTTCACTGCAATGACTGTTCATATTCTTTCACATTATCCTTTTTATATGCATTTCATCCGTCCTTTAATCTAATGCCGCATTTTGCTTTCTTCAACTATTTGCCCTCTCCGCTTTGCTCTGTATATTTATTGGCTGTTTTCTTCTTGAATCCATCCAAAAAATACCCATTCTCCAGCAGTCCGCCATGTCCACCGACAACATCCCATCAAAATCAGCCTGGAAACTCAATCTAGCCATGCTGTGGTTCTCACAGCTTCTCGTCATGGCAGGTTTCAGCGCCATGATCCCTTTCATCCCGCTATTCCTTAAGGACGAACTACTTGTGACGGACAAGCATGATCTGGCCCTCTACATCACTCTTTTCAATTTCTTCGGCACCATGGCCTATTCGATTTTCGTGCCCATCTGGGGCTTCCTCTCCGACCGTTTCGGTGTCAAGCCCATGCTTCTGCGCGGCACATTCGTGACGGCTTTCATCTACCCGTGCATGGGATACGTCTCCACGCCGGCCATGCTGGTTTTCCTTCGCTTCGCCACAGCCGCCTGCGCGGGAACGACTTCCGCTTCACAAACGATGATTGCACGAACGACGCCGGACAACCGCCAAGGCTTCGCTCTCGGACTTCTCTCGACGGCCATCTGGGGCGGTTCCATGCTCGGCAACGTCGTCGGCGGTCTCATCATCCATTACTATAATTATCTGTACGCCTTCTGGCTCTGCGGAATCCTCTATTTCATCGCAGGATTCGCCATTCTCTTCACGAAGGACGACGGAGCACGTATCCCACTCCATTCCAATCCTGTAGCGGAAACACAGCATGTCCGCCTCGCCCCTAAATGGTTGCCCGATTTCGGGAAAGCCATCTGGATGATGGTCTTCCTGTTCTTCATCATGGGCATCATCCGCAACATTGAAAGTCCCTATATCGCACTTCGCATCGAAAACATCGTGGGCAAAGGAAAAGCCGACTATTGGACAGGCATCGTCTCCGCCGTCGTCTGCTGCGGTGCAATTCTGTCAGGCGCCTTCATGGGCTTTCTCGCGGACAAAATCCCATTACGCTACCTGCTCATTCCCATCAGTTTAGGCTCCGCCATCGCACTTGCCCTGCATGGAATCGGCAACAATCTCATACTGCTGGCCACAGCACGCACAATGCTCTTCCTCTTTGCAGGTGGCTTGCAACCTGTCATCCAGAAATGCCTTTCCGGCATCACGCCGAAGCGCAAGCGTGGCTCGGCTTTCGGCAGTACGGCCTGCGCAAGCTGCATCGGTGGCATGATTGCCGCCTGGCTCGGCGGCGTATGCGTCATGTTCTTCCCGCTCAACGGCGTGTTCTTCTTCAGCGCGATCCTCTATCTTCTCACCCTCCCCTTCTTCCTCTATGTCATCGCCCGCATCACCTCCTCCCGCTTCTACCACAGCGTATGAAATCGCTTTTTCTGTGAAGATATCATCTTTTTTACAAGAAAATAATGTGAAATGCCATGAAGATGGTATATTAATAAATATTTTTGTCTTACTTTGTCAAGATTTGTCATTATGAAATCATTTTTTACAGTTTTTGGCGGTCTGGCCATATTCATTTATTCCATGCAACTGATGGGCGAAGGGCTCCGCGGCGTCGCCGGGCAACGCCTCCGCTCCATCCTCCATCTGTTCGCGAAAAACCGTTTCGTCGCCATTCTGACGGGAACCATCGTCACATCCCTCATCCAATCGTCGGGAGCGACCACCGTCATGGTCGTCGGCTTCGTCAACGCAGGCCTGCTGACGCTGAAACAGTCCATCGGCATCATTCTCGGCTCGCACATCGGCACGACCGTCACCGGCCAGATCGTCGCCTTCAAAATCAGCGGCATCAGCATGCCCGCCATCATCATCGGCGTCGTCATGTCCTTCTTCAAACAACGAGTCATGAAAAAATGGGGCATGACCATCATGGGCTTCGGATTCCTCTTCTTCAGCATGGAGCTCATGAGCGACGAACTCCACAAGCTTTCAGACAATCCGGCCGTCCACAGAATCTTCCAAACCTTCCAATGCACCCCTGTGGACGGCGTCATGCCCATCGGCGCGACATTCGGAGCACTGCTCATCGGCATCATCGCCACCATCATCGTCCAAAGCAGCTCCGCCAGCACAGGTATCGCCATCGTCCTCGCGGGCAATGGCTTAATGGACTACTACACCGCCTCCATCATCGCCCTCGGAGCCAACATCGGCACGACCAGCACGGCCATCGTCGCCGCCTTCGCGTCAAACCGCGTCGCCAAACAGGCCGCGCTCGTCCACTTTCTCACGGCAACTCTTGGCGTCCTGCTCGTCATCGCGACATTCTGGTTCAATGTCGGCGGTGAACCGATCTTCTTCCATTTCGTCCGCCAATGCTCCAAAGGCGCCTCCACAGGCCGTCTCATCGCCAACTCCAACACGATTTTCAATCTTGTCACAACCATCCTTTTCATCCCGCTCATTACTGTTCTTGTGAAAATCTGCGAAAAGTTAATTCCCGTAGAATCCGAGAAAGTACATTTCCAATATCTTGAGCCGCACTTGCTTGCGACACCATCCATCGCCCTCGCCCAAACGACCGCCGCCCTCCAGATCATGCTCGCAAAGGCCTGGACCATGGTCGATTGCGCCCTCAGCCTCTATTGCGAAAACGACGAGAAGAACCAACGCATCTTCAACCAGCTGGAAAAGCGCGAAGAGGACGTGGACGCACGCCAGCAGGAAATCGCCGACTACTTGTCACGCCTCATGCAACGCCAACTGACGGATGAACAGACGCTCCTGATCCCGATGCTTCTCCATTGCAACAACGATGCCGAACGCATCGGCGACCTTACATTCAGTATCTGCAATATCATGGATAGGTTGCAAGGTTCAGGCCATCGCTTCAGTCCAGAAGCGGAGGCCGAATACGTCTCCCTGCATAAAGAACTGAGCGAAATGACGGAGACGGTCATCGGACTACTCTACCAGAACACGCCGGACACCATCAAGCTCGCCAAACGCCAGAGGCAGCATCTCTCCGACCGTCTCGCCCAATATGAAAACGACCATATCCAGCGGATTTCCAAAGGCCTCTGCATTCCAGACATCGGCCTGATGTATCTGGAGCTCCTGGAGGAAATCCGCAAGATTTCACGCCATCTCACGAACATCACAGACCGCGCGGGCAAATTCTACAAATCCATCGGAAAGACATACGTCGAAAGCGGCATCACGCTGGATATCAACACATAAATACTGGAGGGACACGCTCCTGCGCGACCACAAAAAAGGCAGGCCA
>JAGCSE010000004.1 GCA_017964325.1 Victivallales bacterium
GATTGGCGTGCCTGGAGGGGTTCGAACCCCCGACCTACTGGTCCGTAGCCAGTCGCTCTATCCAACTGAGCTACAGGCACACGCTTTTGAAAACGCTTATTAAATTACATTCACTTTCGGATTTTGCAAATCAACAGGCCATAAAAAACCTGTTTTTTGCAGAAAAAACACATCGCCCGTCCTGTCACGCCTGCTCGACTCCATCGGGAAGCCCTGCGGCAAGTAGTTTATTTCCAAGTTCATCGGGCAGTTCAATAGCACGGCAATCATCGCCTTTATGCGTGATGTAAATGGTGAAACAGGATTTTTTGCCGTCCAACAGCTTCGCGATCCGTTCGGGCCATTCCACCAACGTGATGGCGGTCGGCGAAAACAAATACTCCTCAATGCCGAAGGCGACGGCAGAGATTTCATCGTCGATACGGTACATGTCCAGATGGTAGAGCCAATGGCCGTCGGGTGTGCGATATTCCTGCGCGACCGTGAAGGTGGGGCTCGTCACGGGCTCCGTGATGCCCAGACCACTGGCGACACCACGGCTGATGACCGTCTTTCCCGCGCCTAAATCCCCCTGAAGCGCAATGACTTGACCATATTTCAGATGTCTGGCCAACTGGATACCGAGAGCCAGTGTCGCTTCATCATTTTGGCTATATAACAACATATTTTTTCCTTTTGCGTTGTTCTAGGTGGTTTTTCATCTGGCGATGATTACGTTTCGCGCAATCGGTCGCAAAGAGTACTCCCCTCCTACCGCGGGAAGAAGCGGTATGTTTTTGGCGGGTCACCCGTTACAAGATAATAAATGATGCCGACCACCATGAACACCAACGCCCCAATGATGTCCGCCGCGATGACGCCAATCGCCATCGGACGCACTTGTTGCACCAACTGGTTGCCGCCAAAACGCAGGCAGCATTTCTTGATCAACCAACCGAACAAGAACGGCCACGACATTCCGTTCATCGGTGCCGTACACCAACTTAGGAACAGACATGGATGTATGCCCCACCATGTCGTACGCATCCGCAGGAAATGGCAGACCATCACCGCTACAAAGCCAACTCCCGCCGCCCAGAGGAACAACGGCACGGGGCGGATGTTCATGATTCGCTCCCAGCCACTTAGCGCTTCGGAAGCGGCCAACGTATCTGTTGCTTCCAACTGCAATGCAATTGGATCAGCGGCGCGTATGGGCATTGTCGGCAGGCGGTAGTAGCACCATTCGGGATACCATGTTGTCGTGCCAACATCGTAGCTGACGATGATGCCCATCGCCACACAGAGCGCGATGCCGAAAAGATAGACCCAGAAATTGGCATTGGCCAGTTTGGGAAGTGATATCTTGTTGCGTTCTGCAAGTTTGAGACCGTTTGTCAGATATGGCATCAACGCCTGCGACTGGTCGATGCAGAGCACGCCGCAAAGGATACCGGAGATGACGATCGCCGTCGGCCCAATGGCGTACCCACCGAATAGAACCATCACGACACCGAAGGGTTGCCAGCCCGGCTGGATGAACAACAGGCCCGTCTCCGCGCTGATGCGCGCCACAATCAGATATGTCATCAGCATGAGTAGAATCGTGCTGACGGCGATTGGCCACGACAGCCCGATACGGATGCAGAGAAGGCACAGCACAGCCGTCGATATCACCAGAATACGCATGGCGTTGACGGCACTGCCATCGACTTGGTCGTTGTTGCCCGCCTTGCCGGATTCTCCCTTCATGAAGAAGAATGCACGTTTGCAGAGATTCCAATAATAGAAGCGTCCTGAATAGCCCAGCAGAATCGTGTAGGCGACATACGCGCCGGCTCTTGACCAACCTTGGTAACCACCGATATCGTAATCAGTTCCGACATTCACGCCATACGATACAATGATAGTGGAGAACACCGCCCAAAAGACAGGCGTAAGTCCAAGCGACAACGATATTTCAGCAGACAGGAAATAGGCGATGCCTGTCGCCAATGGGAAGAAATTCAATCGCAGCAACTGCCAGCAGAGCGGATTGCGCCGCAGAATGGGCCAGCGGTTTGAGAACGCCCAGAAAGAATGCTCCATCTTCACGGGAATCAGATATTCCGGAAACCATTGGAACAGGCCGTTGTTCAGGCGAATCGCCAAGACGAACGCGAAGCCTATCCAAAACATCTTGTTTTTGAAAATCGTTGGGAATAAGGAATTTTCAGGTCGTTCCAACAATGTCTCCGTAAATTCGGCGATAGGATATTGCAGATGTTCATATTGGCTCCATTGTCGATGTACAATCAACGCCAGAGCCGTCATCGCGATATTCACCAACACGAACAACGTCATCCACAGGATAAGCGGCTCGCGCCACTGCGCCCATGGAACCTGCTTGACGCATTTCGTCTTCATCCATTCGGAAAAGGTCTGTTTCTGCGTGGAGGAGTGGTCGGACCCCAACACAAATCGCGACACCACTTCATCATACGGCTCTGGTTCGACCAGCGAGCCTTTAGGAAATTTATTAATGTAGTCCCGTCGTTTCCAGCCTGGATTCTGCTCCACCCAGAAATGCGGCAACGCTACAATTTGCGTGAACTGTTCCATCAATGCACGACCGCCGATGCCGCATGCGCAGCTACAAATGGCTACAATGACAGCTAGTTCTGTCGATAGAAATTTCCTTTTCGGCCAGAATTTAACCAGGAGCGGATTGATGGTCAGCACAAAAAGAAAAAGCGTGCCGATGACGATGATTGGCAGTTGGTGACCATTGCTGGTACTTTCCAACCGCAGGACATGGTCGTTCAAGTAGCCCAGCGTTGTCAACAAGGAGACGAACACCAATATGATTAAAAAGGCGCGTTTTGTCATATATTTTTTATATTGAAATGATTATAGATTTTTCAAAAATTGCATTACCGTTTTGTTGAACGGCGGGACAATCCAGTCTGGTGCGATGGTGGCGAGCGGTTCCAACACAAAGCGACGCAAGTGCATACGCGGATGAGGCACGATTAGTCCTGATAATGACAGCGTTTCCGTCCCCAAAAGGAGGATGTCGATGTCCAGCAGGCGTGCTTCATGACTGCTGTGAACAGCAGGCCGTCCCGCCTCCCGTTCAATTTGCTGGCAAGCTGCCAACAATTCCAGCGGCGTGCCGCTCCATTGGCCAATCACTGCCGTATTGATGAAATCCGGCGTGCCAGGCACGCAATCGACAGGCTTCGTCCTGAACAACGGTGCCATTTGGAGCTCCTCCACGCCCGCTTCCATCAGCCTCAGCGCCCCCCAGCGGATGTTCTCCGATGGGCTTTCACCAAGGTTCGCGCCCATTGCCAATGCGATTTTCATTTTCATCATACCATAATATAATAGGCAAAATCGGCGAAGGAAATTCCTCGCCGATTCTACCTGTGGATTTTATTTTATATTCGGCATCTTATTGCCATTCGTGCATTTTCTTGACAGCGTTCACGACATCGTCCGCCTGTGGCAGAACCATTTTCTCCAAATCGACGGAGGACGGAATCGGCACGTCCGCAGCACCGACGCGCATGACAGGCGCCTCCAACGCGTCCAGACAGTGCTCCGCAATCAAGGCGGACACTTCACCGCCGACGCCGCCCGTCAAACACGCCTCCTCGACGATAATCACATGGCCCGTCTTGCGGACGCTTGCGAAGATCGTTTCCGTATCCAGCGGCTGAAGCGACACTAAATCAACGACTTCGATATCAATGCCATGTGGCTGGAAAGCTTTCTTGACAGCCATGCAGACAGGCGTCATGGACGAATAGGAGATCAGCGTCATGTCCTTTCCGGGCGACATGACGACCGCCTTGTCCAACGGCAGAACATATTCGCCTTCAGGCACTTCGCCCTTTTGAGGATAGAGGCGTTTATTTTCGATGAAGACGACGGGATTAGGATCGCGAATAGCGGCTTTCAGCAGTCCTTTTACTTGATATGCCGTCGATGGTGCCACGACTTTCAGGCCAGGGATGCCGACGAACAGATTCGGAAGTGTCTGCGAATGGCTGGGACCATAGCCACCCTTCGCGCCACCGGGCGTCCGCAGCACCATCGGGACGTTGACTTGTCCATTGTACATATAATGCAGCTTGCCTGCGCTGTTCATCATCTGATCGAGCGCCAGAGCCACGAAATCCATGAACATGATCTCCAAGACAGGCTTCAGGCCCATCATGGCGGCGCCAATGGCGATGCCTGTGATACTGCCTTCGGAAATCGGCGTCTCCCACAAACGTTCCGGCCCGTATTTCTCCCACAACCCTTTCGACACACCAAACGCGCCGCCATAACAGCCTATGTCTTCACCAATCATGATGACGTTTGGATCGCGAGCCAGTTCTTCATCCAACGCTTCGTTAACGGCTTTGGAATAATATATTTCACTCATTTTGAACCTCCGTCAATTCTCCGCAAAGACACCGCCGAGGGCGTAATCGCGGTCGCCTACGGGCGCCGCCAGACCTTTTTCCGCCGCTTCCGCGACCATGTCACGAGCGCGTTTTGCCGCCGAATCAATCTGCTCCTGCGTCACGCCTCGTTGCAGAAGTCGTTGCGGCAACGTCACCAATGGATCCAGTTTGGCCATTTCGGCCTCTTCTTCGCGTGTGCGATAGACACGCGGCTCGCTCTTCGAATGGCCGCAGAGACGATAGGTCATCAGCTCCAAAAGCTCTGGACCACCGCCGTTGCGGATGCGTTCGGCCGCTTCCTGCGTCGCTTGATAGACGATTTCGACGTCGCGCCCTTAAAAAACGCCCGCCCGCATCTTGTAGCCAGCCGCACGTGGTGCGACCTGCCCGCCGCC
>JAGCSE010000214.1 GCA_017964325.1 Victivallales bacterium
GAAACACACGATCGGCAACCACGACATGAAGAAGCAGTCGGACGAAGACTTGCAGAAGGCGTTCGGCATGAAGAATTTCAATTATATGTTCAAGGTCGGCGACGTGCGTTTTCTCGTGATCCATTCGCTGGAAATATCCTTCATGCGGCCGAAAGGCTCGCCTGAACGGGCGGATGCGGAAGCCTACATGGAGGCCCATAAAGAACGCAACCTCAAGAAATACAACGGGATGCTGTCATTGGCGGGAAAACGCTGGTTGGACGAGCAGTTGACGGCGGCGGACACGGCGGGAGAGCATGTCATCGTCATGACGCATGTGCCGTTGTACGACAAGGCCGCCAGCAAGTCTTGTGTCTTCTGGGATGTCGATGACATGTTCAAGCTGGTGGACGCACACCCCTGCCTGAAGGCATGGCTGTCCGGCCATGAGCATAAAGGCGGCATGGCGGTGCGCAACGGCGTGCTGCACAAGACCGTCAAAGGCCTGTGCGAAATGAAGGAGCCGACAGGCGTCATCGTCAACGTCTATCGCGACCGCATCGAGCTGAAGGGCTTCGGCGAAGAGACGGATTATAAACATAAGTTTTAGGCACTGAGGACGGCCTGAATGTATTTTCCTTCATGCCGCCATAGTGTGTGAAACATCTAAAAACGTGAAAAATGTCTCACTTTTTTGCGTATTCTTGTTGAAGAAGTGTGAGATATGGAATAAGCGATCGTGGGAAAACTACAGAAAGAGGTCGTCGAGCGTCAGTTCCTTCTGTATATCGTTCCAATACGCATTATGCACTGCACCGTCAATGGTTATAAGCGTGATATATGCTGCTCCTCGGTAGTTGGTTTCCGCAATGAACGCATCGCGTCGATGGAGTATTTTGCAATGCTCTGCTTTCGTGATTTCGTATTCGCCGGATGAATATTTCATTTCACAGATGTTCACGGCATTGTCTGAGCGTTCTATCAACATATCAATCTGCATTCCAGAAGTTTTGTCGATGGCAAGGGAACGCCAAGCATATTGCCTGGTGGAAATGCCAGATATGCCGAGGGCCTTTTTGAGCTGTTCAATATGCTCAAGGCATACACGTTCAAAGGAAAGCCCCCGCCATGTGTTGACAAGCGGAGTATTTTGGATGGCGCTCCATGAACCGCTTTCGTCTTCAGCCAGACCAGCAATGAATTTGAAATGGAACAATGTGAAATTGTCCATAAGTTGGAAAAGCGCGTCATGCGAACTTTTGCCTGGCATGTGGTAACGTCTGATGAATCCGCATTCGACAAGTTCCATGAGCGTCTGACTGAACATCCCGTTATCGGAGATACGCGTCGTCTTGAGAAGTTCCTCACGTGTCATGCCCGCTTTTTTTGTGCCGAGGGCGGTCACGACGGCTATATGCTGCTGTGGACTTCTGAAAAGAGAAGCATAGAGATGACTGTATTCGTCCCTTAATTCGCCGTCTGCGGAAAAGAAGATGGCGTCAATGTTCTGCGCGGGGCTCTTGTCTTTTGCGATGAAGTTCCAATAATAGGGCACGCCACCCATAATCATATAGTATTCCAGTATTTGCCTGCGGGTTGCGACAACACCTTTAGCCAGCAGAAAACGTTCGCATTCCGCCAAGGAAAATGGTTCCAGCCTTATTCTGTGCGTCAGACGATTGTGCAACCCACCTCTGGAGTTTATGATTTTGCTCGTCATCCATGATGTGGCGGAGCCGCACACAATGAGCATAATGTCATTACGGGCGGACGCCCAGCCGTTCCAAAAAGCCTCCAAGGCACTGATGAAACCGGAATGTTGTGTGTCCATCCAGGGGAGTTCATCGAGAAATATGACTTTTTTGCCGACGGGCATGCCTTGGAGAAAAGCTTCAAGTCTATCAAAGGCTTCAAACCAATTTTTCAGTGTTTTGTTGTTATGCGGCATCCCTTGTTTTTCCAAGGAATTAGCAAAGCGCTCCAATTGCTCCATTCGGCTGACATTCGCAATTCCTGTGTGATAGAAGGCAAAATGTCCGTCAAAGGTCTCCCGAATTAAATATGTTTTCCCGACACGCCGCCGTCCATATACTGCGACAAATTCCGGTGACGTACTCATAAATGCGTCTTTTAGTTTTCTGGTTTCCGCTTCACGACCTATCAACATGGGCTTGCCTCCTCATGAAATCATTCAATTCCAAACTTGAATTGAAGAGAAAGATTGAAATAAAAGATAATATAAACTCTGCGGAAAGTCAAGAAAAAAAGAATATTCCGCAGAGTTTCCTTGGATAAATCATCATTTTTCTGTTGAAACTATGCGGAATATATCTTTATTTACTACTTTTCGCTGAGTTTCTATATCATGAGCTTTTTATCACAGTGAGGAGCAACGGCATCTCCCACTTAGCAACATCTTTTACCAAAGTGTCTTATTCCAAAACATACCGTCCTGCATTGTGGACGGTTGTCTTGAAGACGAGCCAGTCGCCATCGATCGTAAACGGCACGTCGCCAATGGTTTCCTGCGTCAACGGAGCTTTGGCGATGAGCTTGCGCGGGCGTTGCAGCAACGGAAAACGCTTCAGGTTGATCTTCACCGTCATCTCCTTATCACGCGGATAAGGGAAGATCGTCAGCGATTCTGCGGAGCGGTTGATCTTGACGGAACCGTCCGTGGCGACAGGACCGAAGTCGATGATATGGTCCTTCAGCGTCATGCGGACGTTGAAGTCAAGCGGTTGCTCTTCAGGCTTTTCCGGCAATTCGGAGACTGGCTGGAACGCCACGTCGGCGATGGTTCCGTCCGCATTTCGTTTGACGTTGATGCGGCCGATGTGGTAACGGAGGTTGTTGAAGAGACGGCCGCGCAGACGCAGGCGGTTGCCGGCGGCGTCGAGCAGGCCGAACGTGATGTCGTGGTAGTCGTAACCCTTTGGAACGGTGAGGGTAAATGGGCCTGTGATTCCTTCTCCGCCGACAGTCCATTCTGCAGCGGGAACGGGCAGGGCGTGGTCGTTCTGGAACGTCAGCTTGTCCGAACGTTCGGCAGCGGGATTGACGAAATGGACGAAACAACCGGTGGCTTTCGGTTTATCGACCAGATATTTCCATTTGTAGGAAATCTGGATCTTGTCGTCGCCGAGATACTTGAGCTCATGGACGCTGATTTCCGCGAGCGGCTTGGCGGTCGTCATGTAGGGCATGTCGAAAGATGTACGGGCATCCGCGAATACGTATTCGGGGCAGTCCGCGAAGTCGGAATAAGCTGTCCCATCGAAATTTGCGCCATAGACCGTTGTGTCTTTGCCGAGGGCGAGGAAGCCCCATTGGAGCAACGTGCGGCCATTGACGGTCCACGGTTTGGGCGACCAGTTGATCCAGATTGTCGCGCCGTTGTCGTAGCGGACACGCTGGCGGGAGGTGAAGCCGAAGGGGACGGCGATGGCGGCGGGGGCGATCACACCGTCGTCGATCTCATAGTCGATGGCTTCGACGTCCGCCGTGCCGTAGAGCGTCTGGACGGCGTGCATGAGATGATGTTCCTTCGCGACCCACAGCGGATTGTTCGTCTGCGGCGAATTGACGAAACCCGCGTGGCCGTAGGCGATTTCCTGCGCGCGGTATTTGTCGATTCGGTCGGGCGATCCCGCGTTGAAGCCCCAGATGACGGAATCTGGCTTCGCCTGCCAGCGGGAGTAGTAGCCCATGCCGTGGTTCGTCATCTGATGGTGGATTTTCAGCAGGTCGAAATCCAA
>JAGCSE010000215.1 GCA_017964325.1 Victivallales bacterium
TCGGTCTTCTTGATGGTGCCGTTCTTCGTGACCATCACGACATAGGCGTTGTCCACGTCGACCTTCGGGCCCGCGATCATGGCGCGGACTTTTTCATCCGGCTGCAACTGCAGGAGATTGACGAGCGCCTTGCCCTGGCTGTCGCGTGCGCCCTCCGGAATGTCGAAGGCTCGCAGCCAATGCATGAGTCCTTTGTTCGTGAAGAAGAAGATGTAGTCGTGGGTGCAGCAGGTCAGCAGCATCTGGACGTAGTCTTCATCCTTCGTCTTCATGCCTTTGAAGCCCTTGCCGCCACGGTTCTGCGTGTCGTAGGCGTCCGCCGGAACGCGTTTGATGTAACCGGAGGCGGAGATTGGAATCACGCAGATTTCGCGGGCGATGAGATCTTCCATGTTGATTTCGGACTCGCCGGGGACGATGAGCGTACGGCGTGGGTCGGCGTATTTCGCCTTGACATCGATGAGTTCGGAGCGAACGACGGCGATGATTTCGTCGCGAGATGAGAGCAACTTGTTGTAGTATTCGATCTTACGTTGCAGTTCAGCGTGTTCTGCCTGCAGTTGTTCAACGACAAGTCCTGTCAACTGGAAAAGTCTCATGTCCAGAATCGCTTTCGCCTGGCGGTCGCTGAGGAGGAAACGCTCCATCAACGTCGTGGCGGCGACGTCGCGGTTCGGGGAGTTGCGGATGATGTGGACGACTTCGTCGATATTCGCCTGCGCAATCAGCAAGCCCTGCACGATGTGGTCGCGCTCTTCGGCGATGCGCAGTTCGTATTTCGTGCGGCGGGTGATGACCTCTTCGCGGTGATCAAGATACGCTTCGAGAATTTGCTTGAGGTTGAGCGTGCGCGGGCGGTTCTTGTCAACTACCAAGAACTGTGCGGGGAGCGTTGTTTCCAACGGTGTCATCGTGTAGAGCTGGTTGAGGATGACGGAGCCCATGGCGCCGCGTTTCACATCGATGATGATGCGGATGCCGACTTCGGAGGAGGAGATGTCGGTGATGTTCGTGATGCCGACGATGCGCTTTTCATTGACGAGATCGGCGATCTTCTTGACCATTTCCTCTTTATTGACGGCGTAGGGGATTTCCGTGATGATGATCTGCTCCTTGCCGTTGGACTCTTCGACGGTCGCCTTGCCGCGCAGATGGACGGAGCCGCGGCCCGTCTCATAAAGTTGGATGATGGAATTGATGCCTTGGATGATGCCGCCTGTCGGGAAATCCGGGCCGGGCAGCCAACGCATCAGTTCGCGGATGGAAATGCGCGGATTGTCGATAAGAGCGACAGTCGCGTCAATGACTTCGCCAAGGTTATGCGTCGGGATGTTGGTGGCCATGCCGACACCGATGCCGGTACCGCCGTTGACGAGAATGTTCGGGAAGCGTGCGGGCAGGACAGCGGGTTCGACGCGCGTTTCGTCGAAGTTGGGAAGCATGTCGACAGTGTCTTTGTCAAGGTCTGCGAGGAGTTCTTCTGCAAGACGTTCGAGACGGCATTCCGTATAACGGTAAGCGGCTGGCGGGTCACCGTCGATGGAACCAAAATTGCCTTGACCTTCGATGAGCGGGCAGCGCATATTGAAATCCTGCGCCATTCGGGCCAGCGTGTCATAGACGGCCTGGTCGCCGTGAGGATGGTAGTTGCCGATGACTTCGCCGACGACTTTCGCGCACTTTTCCGTCTTGTGCGACTTGCTGAAGCCGAGGTCGTGCATGGCCCAGAGGATGCGGCGATTGCCTGGCTTCAAACCGTCGCGGACATCTGGAATGGCGCGTCCAACGTTCACGGACAGTGAATATTGGAGGTAGTTGAAATGCATGATCTCCTCAATCGCGGAGAGCTTGTCGTTTTTGCCGATATTCTCTTCCGTGAAACCGAGGGCCTTCTTGTCGATTTTGATGTTCTGGTTCTTGGGAGTTTTGGGTGTATCTTCTGACATGGTGTGTTATTTCCCGTTTTTTAAGATGCTCAGATATCGAGATTCTTCATGGATTCGGCGTGCGTTTCGATGTATTCGCGGCGCGGTTCGACAAGGTCGCCCATGAGGAGCGTGAAAAGCTTTTCTGCCTGCACGCAATCCTCCATGGTGACTTTGAGCATCTTGCGGTTTGTCGGGTCCATGGTAGTCTCCCAAAGCTGTTCGGGATTCATTTCACCGAGACCTTTGTATCGTTGAATAGTGAGGCCTTGGCGGCCGATGGCGATGATTTTGTCATAGATGTCCGACAGCGTAAAGACATCGACTGGCGGCTTTTCGCCTTGGCAGATGGTGGCGACGGGCGTTTCCTGCTTGGTGAACATGGCCGTGTCGGAGAAGCCCGCGTTGGCGAGTTGTTCGGCAATGTTCTGCAAAGAGAACGCCTCTGTGATGTGGATGGTGTCGATGAAGGCGGCGGATGAGAAATTCGCGAGTTCCTCCTCCGTGCCATTTGGCAGCAACTCTGCTTTCAGCTTCGTCTCAAGATCGTTGATGATGGTGTGCTCCTGCTCGGAAGTTGTTGCGAAATGACGGGTTGTGGAACCGTTTGTTTCGCGGACGTTAACCATGTATTCTGGATAGCGACCAAGCTCATGGGCTTTCGCGATGAAATCGTCCGGCGTGAGGTCGTAGCGATGCAGGGAGCCTGCGAGGCGGATGTATTCGCGGATGTTCTGGATGAGCTGTGCGATGGAATCGACGGGGACTTCCGATCCGTCGGAACGCTTCAGCGTGATGTCCTGCAGGCCGAGCTTGAGGAGGATGGCGGCGAGATGGTCTTCACTGTCAACATATTCGTCATGCTTGCGGCGCGTCACTTTAAACAGTGGCGGCTGGGCTATATAGACGTAACCCGCATCAATCAGCGGCCGCATCTTGCGGTAGAAGAACGTGAGAAGCAACGTCGCGATATGGGAGCCATCGACATCGGCATCGGTCATGATGACGATGCGGTGGTAGCGGGCCTTGGCGGGATTGCAGCATTCGAAATCATCCGGATTGTCATCCGTCGGGGCATTGCCGAAACCGCAACCGATGGCCTTGCGAAGGGATTCGATTTCTTCGTTCTTCTCCATTCGTTCGATGGAGGCTTTCTCAACATTCAAAATCTTGCCTCGGATGGGCAGGATGGCCTGGTAGCGGGAGCAACGGCCTGTTTTGGCGGAGCCACCGGCGGACTGTCCCTCGACGATGTACAATTCGCAGAGCGTGGGATCCTTTTCCGCGCAGTCGGCCAGCTTGCCGGGCATGGAGCCCGAATCCAGCGGCGATTTGCGGCGTGTGTTTTCACGTGCCTTGCGGGCGGCTTCACGGGCCTGCGAGGCGAGCATCGTCTTTTCGATGATGCGGAGTGCCTCCTGTGGATGTTCCTCGAAATACGTCGTCAACGTCTCATAGACGATGGAGCCGACGATTCCCGCGACTTCCGAATTACCGAGCTTTGTCTTCGTCTGGCCTTCGAACTGCGGGTCTTTCACCTTTACTGAAATGACGGCGGCTAGTCCTTCGCGGACGTCTGCGCCAGAGACGGCGGATTCATTCTTATATTTAGGAATCGTCTTGATGTAGTTGTTCACACAACGCGTGATGGCGCCTTGAAAGCCCGTCAGATGCGTACCGCCTTCAATCGTGTTGATGTTGTTGGCGTAAGTGTAGATGGATTCATTGTAGCCGTCGTTGTACTGCATGGCGATTTCCGCTTCAAGGTCAGATTTGACGGTCTTGAAATAGATGACGTCATGCAGGGCGTTTTTATCTGCGTTCAGATGGGTGACAAACTCCTTGAGGCCGCCTAGATAATGATAGACTTCTTCACGTGGCACGTCCGCCCGCATGTCGCGCAGGACGATGCGGATTCCGGCGTTGAGGAATGCAAGCTCGCGGAGGCGGTTCTGCAGGATGTCCCATTTGTATTCCGTGACGGAGAAGATTTCCGGATCGGGCTTGAATTTGACGGTCGTTCCCGTCTTGGAGGATTGGCGGATCTTCTCCAGCGGGCTGGTCGTGTTGCCGCGGGAGAATTTCATCTCGTGTTCATAGCCGTCGCGGTTGATCGTGAGGACGAGCCATTCGGAAAGGGCGTTGACGCAGGAGACGCCGACACCGTGGAGGCCGCCGGAGACCTTGTAGGCGGAATGGTCGAACTTGCCGCCGGCATGCAGAACGGTTAGGGCGACTTCACAGGCGGGCTTCTTCTCGACGGGATGGATATCGACTGGAATGCCGCGGCCATCGTCCGATACGGTGATGGAGTTGTCGATGTTGATGACGACTTCGATGTTGTGGCAGTAGCCCGCGAGGGCTTCGTCGATGGAGTTGTCCACGACTTCATAGACAAGATGGTGGAGGCCGCGCTCATGTGTGTCGCCTATGTACATGGAAGGGCGTTTGCGGACGGCTTCCAGGCCTTCCAGAACGGTGATCTGGGAGGCATTGTATTCGGCGGGATTGGGAGGCGGAGGTTGTGGCTCCGTGGCCTGTGGCGTTGCGTTTGCGGGCTGCGGCTCTGGCTGCTGCTGCGCTGTTTCGTTGATGTTTTCGTCTGGTAACATGGTAACCCTTGAAAAGACAGATGTGATGACTATATGAAAAATTTTTCTTTACTATACTTTATAATTATAAAAATACAAGTGGACGCGCGCGTGCGCACACGCGTATGCGCGAAAAAACAGAAAAAAACGGATGGGACGGATTGGACGACCATTGTGGAATGCCAGATGAGGCAGTAGATGCAATAGCCACAGAGGGTGGCAGTGGCAGTAAAAAACAGTCCCGTTAGTCCCAGAGAACGCCATTTTGGCCAAACGCCAAAAAGCCCAATCATCAATGATGACTGGGCTTTAGATTTGGCGGAGTTGACGAGGCTCGAACTCGCAACCTTCGCCGTGACAGGGCGATGCTCTAACCAATTGCGCTACAACTCCGTTTTGCGCATTTTAAAAACCTGGCGGAGTTGACGAGGCTCGAACTCGCAACCTTCGCCGTGACAGGGCGATGCTCTAACCAATTGCGCTACAACTCCAGGTTTTTATCAATTGTCGGTTTGCACCGACGTCATTTAAATTACCGCCATTTCCGCAAAATACAAACTATTGGCGGAATTTTTTTCCAGATTTTCTAGATTTTCTAGATTATTTTGCTGCTATCACTCAAAGGCAAGTAATTATCATTAGGCATTAAGCATTAATAATCTTTTGCGGACGGTTCTGGGCAGTTCTCCAAAAGGCGGCGGACGATGTCATCCGTCGTAATACCTTCAGAATCGGCCGTAAAATTGGTGAAGAGGCGGTGCCGCAGGACCGGCAGGGCGAGAGCCTTCACGTCGTTGCATGACACGTTGACGCGGCCTTGCAGGACGGCACGTGCCTTTGCGCCAAGGACGAGACACTGCGCGGCACGTGGCCCCGCGCCACAGTGGATGTTCTGCCTGATGAAATCAGGAGCCTCCGTGGATTTCGGACGCGTCATGCGAACGAGTCGCGTCGCGTATTTGACGACATGTGGCGAGACGGGCAGGTCGCGGACGATGGCCTGGATGCGGACGAGATCGTCTGCGGAGAGGACTTGCGCGAGATCGACCTGCTTGCGGGTCGTTGTCGCCATGACAATTTGTTCTTCTTCATCCGCTTCAGGATAATCGACGAGAATGTTGAACATGAAACGGTCCAACTGCGCTTCTGGAAGCGGATAGGTGCCTTCCTGTTCAAGGGGGTTCTGTGTCGCCAAGACGAAGAAGGGCGGCGGCAGCTTGAATAATTGATTTGCAGCCGTAACCTGCTTCTCCTGCATGGCTTCCAGGAGGGCGGCCTGCGTCTTTGGCGGCGTGCGGTTGATTTCATCTGCCAATAGCATATTCGTGAAGACAGGGCCTTTGATGAAACGGAACGACCGTTTGCCCTGTTCATCGACATCTAAAATGTCGGTTCCGATGATGTCGGAGGGCATGAGATCGGGCGTGAACTGGACGCGTTTGAATTGCAATTTGAGGATTTTGGCGAGAGTGGAGACCATTAATGTCTTGGCGAGGCCAGGCAGTCCGATCATGAGACAGTGGCCGCCGGCGGCCACGGCGATGAGCAGTTCCTGTGCGACTTGCTGCTGGCCGACGATGACACGGCCGAACTCGGACAGCACCCGCGTGGTGACTTTGCCGATGGATTTCACGTCTTCGGGATTGATATCCGTTGTGTTCGAAAACGTGATGCGTTCGGGAGAGGTTGGTGTAACGACGGCGATTTCATCGCCTGGCTCGAAACGGACGATGACCTGTCCGAACTGGATGTCACAAGTCGTTTTCAAAAGGCAGCTTTGCATGCTTTGGCCGTTGACGATGATGCCATTCTGGCTGCCGAGATCATCCAATTTCCATGCGCCCGACACAAGCGTGAATGCGGCGTGCTGACGGGAGATGCTGCCATGGCTGATGACGATGTCACAGCCTTCGATTCGTCCGAGGACGATTCGTCCTCCATCGAATTGGTATTCCTGCCCTGCATTCGGGCCTTCAATGACTGTCAGTTTCGCCATGGCTGGATTCTCCGTGGTGTTTGATGAATTATGATGCGAGACTAGCTCTTTTTAACGCAGAGACATTAAGTCGCTGAGGTGCAGAGTATTAGATGCGGATCGCAGAGGTGATTACAGCTTAATGGTTTCACCGGCCTTGATGGAGCGTAGGTCGTTGTCCACGGTGAACCAGATTTCTGTGGCTGTGGGGTTGTACAGCATGGTGCCGTCTGTTGAGACGTCGAGGGCGCGGATGGCCTTGACGTAGCGGCATATTTCGATGTTGGTGGCATACCAGACGTCGGGCTTGCCGCTCATTTGTTCGCAGAAGTTTTCGATGTCTTCCCAATTATTGTTGTTGTCGAACTCGTAGGCGTGGCCCCAGACGAAGAAGACGGCGAGCGGATATTTGATGTTAAGGAAATTAGGGATGAGCGGCAGAGCGTCGCGATGATGGCATGTAGGATGCCATGCGAGGAAATCGTTGGGCAGTCCGAAGCTCTTGGTTGCGGCGGTCGTACGGCAGCAGTGGATGCCGGCGGCGCGGAGCGTGGCGATGGCTTCATCGTTGTAAGTGCCGTAGGGATAGGACATGGAGAGGACGGGATAGCCGGCAAGTTCTTCAAGGCGTTTGCGGTCTTCCCAGACTTCGCGCATAATTTCGCCGTGGGGGAGGCGTTCAAGGAAGGGATGCGTGACGGCGTGGCAGGAGACTTCGTGACCTGCGTAGAGCGTGGCGACTTCTTCCGGATTGATCTTGCCTTTGTTGCCGAAAGTGGAGGAGTTGAGGTGGAACGTGCCTTTGATGTTATGGCGGTTGAAGATATCGACGAGACGGCGGTCGGCGACGACTCCGTCGTCATAGCTCATGGTCAAAGCTTTGTTTTTGCCTTCAGGGAAGAGGAAACGTGTTCTCATGGTGTGTCCTTTTGTTGTGGTTATTCTTTGATTATCGTGTTTTCAAGAATGATTCTTTCGATGTGTCCAGGCTTCTGGGAGAGCTTTTCGCGGGCGGAGGAGGGGGCGACAAGACGGATGGCGAATGTCCGCAAGTAGTCGCTTTCGAGTGAGTTGAGGTGGTCTTGGTCGTTTTCAAGAAGCCAGAAATCGTGTTGGGAGCGGCTGGATGAGAAGACGCGCAGGTCTTTGGGGAGGAGCTTCTTGAAATATGGCATGGCGGCGAATAGGATGTCGCCTGGCTCGCAGCCGAGTTCGAGGGCGATTTCATCTTCGAGCGCGATAAGTTTCTTGTAATCTTGTGCATAGAGCGAGAAATCATGCAGGGAGGGCTGCAACCATTCGCTGACGGCGATTGGCTTGTCCGCTTGCCGTTCCACGTAGCCGTAACCCATTGGCTTGATGGCAAAGAAGGTTTTGTAGAGGTCGCGTTTGCGGAGGGCGTCCACGAGTTTCCGCGAGACGGGATGCTCGACGGTTTCGAGCCAGTTTTCGAGCTGGCTGTCCGTCATGTCCCAAAGGGAGTCGCCTGTGTCCTGTCGCAATGCAAGCTCTTGCTGTACGGCGCGTTGCAGCATCCTCTGCGCGGCAAGGGCGGTTTTGTTGAGGTAACCGTGCTGATGGAGATAGGAGTAGAATTTTTGGAGCTGTTTGGCGTCTTCGATGAATTTCTGTTCGATGGCGAGGCCGTCGTATGTAAAGACGGTGTAGAATTGAAGCTTTTCGATGTCGGGTGTGCCATGGAAACCGATATGGAGGGCGTCTCGCATGAGATAATCGAGCTTGTCTGTGCCGAGATTGCGGTCGGAAATCCAATTGGCGAGTGTGATTTCGCCTTTGAGCATTCTCATCATGTCGTTTGGGGAGATGCCGCAGGCGGCGATGGGTTCGGCCATGTCGCGGATTCGGCGAAGGCCGCGTTCATGGTGGTCGCCAGGGAGGACGGATTCGATTTGGTGGGAGAAGGGGCCATGGCCGATGTCATGGAGGAGGGCGAAGCCCTGCAGAAGCTGCGCTTCGTCGTGAGTGAACTTTTGGATGCGGCAGAGTCGTTGCGTGAGGGCGAGGACTCCAATGGCGTGCTCAAAGCGTGTATGGACGGCTCCTGGAAATACCAAATAGTTGATTCCAAGCTGTTTGCGTTCACGCAACCGCTGGAAGTGCGGATGTTCGATGATCGGGAGAAAATCCGCGATATCGACAGGCGGCGTTGCGGGAATGCAGATGGACTTTTGGGGAGTCATGGGGCGGGTGGGAAATGGTTATTGTTCGAAAATGAATTCGATGTCGTCTGTGCTTAATTCGTCCAGCGAGGCGGGGGCTCCATCGACGATTTTGTGGAAAAGGTTGCGTTTGGAGTCCTGCAAATCCAAGATCTTTTCTTCGACAGTGTTCTGCGCGATGAGCTTGATGGATGTGACGGTCTTCGTCTGGCCGATGCGGTGTGCGCGGTCTGTGGCCTGGTCTTCGACCATTGGATTCCACCATTGGTCGAAATGGATGACGGTGTCCGCTCCGGTGAGATTAAGGCCTGTTCCGCCTGCTTTTAGGCTGAGGAGGAAGATTGGTATGTCTTCGCTGTTGTTGAACTTATCGACGTGGGCCTGACGGTCCAGCGTGGAGCCGTCAAGCCGTTCGAATTTGATGTGGGATTTCTTGAGCCATTCGGGGAAGAGGTCTAGGACGGACGTGAACTGTGAGAACAGGAGGATGCGGTGGCGGGAGTCGATGGCCTCGAGAATGACTTCTTTTGCGAGGTCGAATTTGGCGGATGTTATATCGTCTGGATAATCCGCGCGGAGTTCTTGTGGGAGGAGGAGTGGGTGGCAGCAGGTTTGGCGGAGGCGGAGGAGCATGGCGAGCACGTCGAAGCGGTGCTGTTTCCAGCCGGTCTTTCGTGCGACGTCCAGAAGTCGCCGCCCTGCGAGCATAAGATTGTCGTAGATGGCGCGTTGCTGTTCTGCGAGCTGGCAGAAAAGGACCTGTTCGAGCTTTGGCGGAAGTTCCGCGCAGACATCGACTTTCGTTCTGCGGAGGATGAACGGCTTGATTTGTGCGGCGATGGCGTTCTGGCGCTCTTCCTTTTCCTCTTCCGTGGTTTTCGCGCTGAAATGGAAATTGTGGTTTGTGCCAAGATAGCCTGGCAGGAGGAAATCGAAAAGCGACCAAATTTCGATGAGATTGTTTTCGATGGGGGTGCCTGTAAGGATGAGTCTGAAATCAGAACGCAGTCCTTTGCAGGTCTTTGCATTGGCGGTTTTGGGATTTTTGATATGCTGTGCTTCATCCAGAATGAGATGATCGAATTCAAGACCTTCATATTCGAAGCCATCGCGGCGGAGGAGGGCGTAGGAGGTGATGATGAGATCCGCATGTTCCATTTCACGGAGTTCTTTCGCGCGGTCGTTGCCTTTGATGACGATGGTTTTCAACTGCGGTGTGAAACGTCTCGCTTCGATGGCCCAGTTGTCGAGGAGGGAGGTTGGGCAGACGACAAGAGTCGGGCGGACGGATTGTCCTGTTATCTTGCGTGAGAGGATGAGCGCGAGGGCTTGGATGGTCTTGCCAAGACCCATTTCATCCGCGAGAATACCGTTGAAGCCGCATTCTTCGAGTGTATGGAGCCATTTAAGGCCGTCCGCCTGATAGGGGCGGAGCGTGCGTTTCAGTGACGTCGAGATGGGTGGCAGCTTGATTTTGCGGTGATTTTGGATTTTCAGCTTCAAATCTTGCCATTGCGGCTTGGGACCTTCCCAAAACTCGTCCAGTTCGTCACTTAACGTAAGTGCTTGGCAATGTTTGAATTTCAACGTGTCTTCTGCGTGTTCGACGGATTTCCGCACGAGATTGCGGATGAGTGACATGAGATTGGCGGGTAGTTTGACGATTGCGCCGTTGGGGAGTTTCACGATGTCGCGGTCATTGCTGATGGCGTCAAGGGCGGCGGAGAACGGAACCGGCGTGCCGTCTGCGGCTTTTAGTTGGCAAGTTGTCTCGAACCAGTCCGCCGTTTCATGGCCTGCGGAGAATGAGAGCTTGGCTTCGGAGGTCGTGGCCATGTTTGTGCGGACTTGCGGCGTCCAGAAGACGAGCCAGTGGGGGGCGAGAATCTTGCATGTGCTTTTCATGAACTGCCAGATGCGGTCTGGATCTTTCAGGCGGATGCCTTTCCACGAATCGTCGGGTGACTCGAAACCAATTTCCCGCAGAAGATTGACGGCGGTGTCTTCGTAGTCGAGATCGCGTCGAATGAAATGTCCATCTGCGATGAGGAGGGGATTGCCGCCGACGTTTGTGCGTGTTCCGTTGTAGTCGAACTCCAAATCCCCGATAAGGCCCTGCTTGTCCCAATCCAGTGTCAGTACGGGCTTTAGCTTTCCAAATTCGGCGGAAAGCTCCGTAAGATTCTTGTTGGTGATGATTTTGCCGGGGAATCGTCCTGCGGCGCAGAGTTTGTCCAGACGGTCGAGTTCGGCTGTATCCAGTTTGAGTTCAGGGCCTTGGATGAAAAGTCGGAGCCAATTGAGAGGGAGGATGCCAGGGAACCACCAGTATTCAAGTTTCCGGCCGATCCAGTAGCCGCCGCGCCCTGCGATGAATGAGAGCTGGCTGGGCTCCAAAACGCCTTGGTCCGGAATCATGATTTTGGGGATGATGGACGGCGTGTCGTCCACCTGTTGTGTGCAGAAAGCGATCTGCAAAGGTGAAAGATGGATGTAAACTTGTGCGCCGCTGGCGGTTGTGAGCATACGAGAGCCGCGGAGGCAATGAAATAGATCGGCGACAAGCTCAGTCGTGAGTGTGAATGAGTCATTGGACATTTCCGCAAAGCGGATGATGAAATTCATGACCTGCTGAATCTGCGGATCGAAATTGGCGATGGTCATGCCGCCTGCGGCGTGGCCGGTTTCGATGAGGCGTTTGATGTTTCCCTGTGCGTAACGAACGCCGTGGAATTCGATGTTGGCGGCGATTTCAAGCTTTTGGCTGGGGAGTTCGAGTGATGGGAAAGGGCTCTCCTTGCAGACGAGATTCAAACGCGCATCCGCCTCCTGCGTTTGGAGGAACTGCTTGAGGGCGTCCATCGTAAGTTCTGAAACGGAGGACTTTATGGCGGCAAGTTTGACTCCCTTGTCCTCCGGCGACGGCTGGGCATCATGGGACGTGGTGTTGAAGACAGGGTCCAGCCGTTCGGGCGATTCTTTTGCTATAATGAGCAGTGCGGCGACTTTGTGGGCACAATACGGCATCGGCGCGTGGCATGTGCATCGGCAGACGAGCTGGTTGGCGCGGATGGCTACGGAGACTTGTTCGAAGCGCCCCTTGTCGTTCGCAAGCCTGACGACGATGGATTTTGGGGTGTGCTGCGCTTCGAGCACAGCGTTGTCAAGAAAGAGTTTCAGGCCGGCCTCCCAGGCTGTGGGGCCGGCCAAGGAGGCGATGTGTTTTTGCAAGTCGTCGTTTAGGGGCATGGCATCAAAATGATTTTACGGGGCGGGCGGTTGTTTCCGAACCGTGTTACAGTGAACGAATGAACTAAAATAATACAGCCAAAAGGGGGATTTGTCCAATGCTTTCGCCTAATATTTATATAAAAAAGGTAAGAAAAACATGATTGTTTGAAAAAAGCCGTTTTTTTCTTGTTTTTTTTTAGATGATGAGTTACATTTGCATTTTGTGTTTTTTTTCATAAAGTAAA
Source organism: Victivallales bacterium (assembly GCA_017964325.1). Next base: position 12,148 of record JAGCSE010000215.1, read on the forward strand.
TAAAGATTGCGGATGACATTCCTTTGACAAGGGATGGGACTCTGCAGGACGGAAATGGATTTTTTTTCGGGCCATTCGATACAGGAGTCTGTAGATGCGTGAATATTTGCTGTTGATCATCGGCGCGGTGTTGGTGAACAATTTCGTGCTGAGCCGAATATTGGGAATCTGTCCGTTTCTGGGTGTATCGAAACGTTTGGAGACGGCGTTGGGCATGGGGGGTGCCGTCATCTTCGTCATGACGCTGTCTGGCTTGGTGACATCGCTTTGCAACAAGTTCCTGCTCGTACCGCTGAAATTGGAATATATGCGGACGATTTTGTTCATCCTTGTCATTGCAGCACTTGTGCAGATTGTCGAAGTGCTGTTGCAGCGTTTCAGCATGACGTTGTACAAAGCGTTGGGCATTTATCTGCCGCTGATTACGACGAACTGCGCGGTCTTGGGCTCCGCAATCATCTGCGCGACGGAGGAAGCTTTCAAGGGGGCGATTTTCAAATCGACGGTGTTCTGCTTCGCATCCGCCGTTGGCTTTGCTTTGGCATTGATTCTATTTGCGAGCGTACGCGAACGGCTGGAGTTGTCGCGTGTGCCGAGAAGTTTTCAAGGGCCTGCGATTGCGTTGGTTACGGCTGGTATTCTAGCGTTGGCGTTTTCTGGATTTGCAGGGCTTGGTTCGTGAAGCGGTTGGATTGACGGAGGAAAAAGTCTTCAGGAAGGCAAAGGATAAAATATGATAGATGTCGTGATACTGACAGTCGTTGGCGTGTTGATGGCGTTGGCCATCGGCCTTGTCGTGAAATATTTTGGCGTGAAAGGGAGTCCGTTGGCGGAGCAGCTCGGCGACTTGATGCCAGGCGCGAACTGCGGCGGCTGTGGCTTTGCAGGCTGTGCGGACTACGCGAACGCGATGGCGGCGGGAAAGGCGAAGCCTGGAAGCTGCCCATCGATGTCGGAGGAATCATTTAAAAAGGTATGTGAATTGCTCGGTGTGAAGGGTGAGATGGGCGAACCGAAGGTCGCCGTCGTCTGTTGCAGTGGCGACGATCATCATGCACATCGGTTGGCGTTGTACAACGGTGTCAACGATTGTCTGAACGCGATGATGGTCGCGGGTGGCGCGAAAGGTTGTTCGTATGGTTGTTTGGGGCTTGGCTCGTGCGCACGGGCCTGCCCGTTCGGAGCGATTGAAGTCCTGCCGACGCATGTTGCGAAAATCCATGCAAATTTATGCAAAGGGTGTGGAAAATGTGTTTCCGTCTGCCCGCGACATGTTGTCAAACTCGTTCCGCGCGCGGCTGCGGCGATCAATGTGTATTGCAATTCGCCCGAAAAAGGAGCTGTCAAGAAGAAGGTGTGTTCGGGAGGGTGCATTGGTTGCCGCAAATGCGTGAAAGCGGCGGGGGAGAACCAGATGATCATCAACGGCTTCCTGGCATCCGTCAACTACGAGAATCCGCCTGCTGAAAGCGTGGTGGAGGTTTGTCCTGTAAAATGTTTGCGCAAGGCGGAATAGGAGGGGCGACATCATGGCGACACATATACATTTCTATGGCGGCGTACATCCCACGGAGGGGAAATTGTCCAGCGGCGCACCGATTGCGGACGCTCCGTTGCAGCCGCTCTACACTGTTCCGTTGCAGCAGCATATCGGCGCTCCAGCGAAAGCGGTCGTGCAAGTAGGTGATAAAGTGCTTCGCGGCCAACTGCTTGCGGAGGCGGGAGGCTTTGTTTCAGCACCAATCCACAGCCCCACGAGCGGTGTTGTGAAGGAGATGACGACCTGTCTGGCTCCGAACGGCGCGATGCTTCCCGCCATGCTTATTGAGAGCGATGGCGAAGACAAGGCGGCGGAGCCGCTGCCGCCGTTTGAGAACTGGCAGGATGCGGATCCAGCCGCGCTTAAAGAACGCGTGAGGGATGCGGGAATCGTCGGCATGGGCGGCGCCGCGTTTCCGACGTATGTGAAATTTTCGCCGCAGCCTGGCGTGGAAATAGATACGATTATTTTGAACGGCGTTGAATGCGAACCATGCCTGACGGGCGACCATCGGCTGATGCTGGAGACTCCTGAAATCGTCGTAAAGGGAGCGCAGATCATCGGTCGCATCATGAAAGCGAAGCGAATCGTCATCGCCATCGAGCTGAACAAGCCGGACGCGATTGAAATGATGAGCAAGACCGTACAGGGCACAAACGTAGAAGTGATGCCTCTGCGTGTTCGCTATCCGCAAGGTGCGGAAAAACAGTTGATTTACGCGGTGACGGGGCGGACAGTTCCGAGCGGCGGATTGCCAGCGGCTGTCGGAGGCGTCGTGTCAAATGTTGCGACGGCAGCGGCAATTGGCGAGGCGATTTGTTACGGAAAACCGCTGTATGAACGGGTTACAACGGTGACGGGTACGCCGTTGGTGAGGACTGGCAATTTCCGTTTCCGTGTCGGCACAACATATCGTGCGGCATTGGAGCTGTGCGGCGGCGTGCGGGAGAATCCCGCTAAGATCATCTCTGGCGGGCCGATGATGGGCATGGCGGTCTATTCATTGGATATTCCGATTATGAAAGGCACGTCTGGTCTTCTGCTTATGTCGCGCGACGAATTGGTGCAATACACGCCGAGCGCGTGTCTGCGTTGTGGTCGTTGCAACGATGTCTGCCCGATGACCATGATGCCTGGCATCTTGAGTGCGCAGATTGAACATCAGAAATTCGAATTGGCGGAGAAATGGCACGTGATGGACTGCATCGAATGCGGCAGTTGCGCGTACATCTGCCCTGCAGGACGTCCGTTGGTACAGCACATACGGCGCGCGAAAGCCGTTGTCAATGCCGCGAAACGAGCAGCGGCAGCCGCAAAGAAGTAAATCACTGGCCGCGCAGAATCGCAGCCTTTCCACTAACCACTAATCACTGATATTATGACAGAACAAACAATCAAAATGCCTGACACGAGCCAGCTTGTGGTAAGCAGTTCGCCGCATTACCATGATCGTGACAGCGTGAGGAAAATCATGTTCAAGGTCATCGGAGCTTTGTCTCCTGCGGCTTTGGCATCCGTGTATTTCTTTGGCTGGCGGGCACTTATGATTATTCTTCTATGTATGGTGTCTTGCGCGGCGTTCGAAGTGCTTTTTACGCGGATGATGGGACGCGAAATGGCGATTGACGACGGCAGTGCATTGGTGACGGGGATGTTGCTTGGCATGAACCTTCCCGTGACGGTTCCAATTTGGATGTGTCTGGTCGGAAGTCTGGCGGCCATCGGATTGGGCAAGATGGTGTATGGTGGATTGGGCGGCAATCCGTTCAATCCCGCATTGGTGGGACGAGTCGCGCTGCTGGTCGGATGCCCTGCGGCAATGACATCGTGGGTGAAGCCAGTCGGTTGCGGCTTCGCAAAATGGGTCGATGCGGCGACTGGTGCGACTCCGCTGGCGATGATTGCGCATTGCGACGCGACGACCACTGCGACGCGTAAAGCGGTGGAAACCATTGCACAGGAGTATCCGACCGTCATGGATCTGTTTGTCGGCAATTGCGGCGGCAGCTTGGGCGAGACATGTGCCATCGCATTGATTATCGGCGGAATCTTTCTGATTTTTCAAAACATCATCCGCTGGCAGGTGCCTGTATGCTATATTGGTACAGTGGCGATATTTACAGGAATCGCATACGCGTTTCATCCGTGTGCGCATTTCAATCCGATTCTGCATGTTTTGAGCGGTGGCCTCATGTTGGGCGCGTTCTTCATGGCGACGGACATGGTGACGACGCCGCTGAACCGCAAAGGCTCCGTGGTGTTCGCAGTCGGCTGCGGCATCTTGACATGCGTGATTCGGTTGTGGGGCAGCTATCCAGAGGGCGTGAGTTTTTCCATTCTGATTATGAACGCCTTAACGCCGTTGATTGACAAGTTTACGGCAGGGCGTCCGTTTGGCAAGGAAAAAGTGAAAGCGAAGCAGGCTTGAAAAAAAGGTGGCGTTTCAATGAAAGACATATTGCGGTTATGTGTGAGTTTGGGGCTTGTCTGCCTGGTTGGCGCGGCAGCCTTGGCGTATGTGGACAGGGTGACGGCGGAGCCGCGCAAAGCGGCTGCGAAAGCGACCTTGACGGACGGTTTGAAGATGGTTCTGCCGCTGGAGACGGCTTCGATTGCCTCCAATGAGGCGAAAGATGCGGCGGAAAAGGAAAAAGTCATCATCGTTGGCGGCGTGAAGCTGTACAGGGCGTTTGATGCAGACGGCAATGTTATCGCTGTCGCGGCGGAATCGGAAGCGAAAGGCTTCGGCGGACAGGTCAAAACACTGACGGGTATCGATCGTAACGGACGTATTATCAATGTCATCGTATCAAGCCACAGCGAAACGCCCGGTCTTGGTACGCAAGCGACGGACCGCAAGGAGAAGAAGTCCATTTGGGGCGGTAGCAAGGCATTGGCGGCTGGCGAACTGCCGCCGAATCAATATCTTGATGGAAAATATCGCGGCAAGGAGGCAAAGCCGTTCAGCTCCATTGACGGCGTCAGTGGAGCGACCTACAGTAGCACTGCAGTTCACAATGCCGTGAACAAAGCCTGCAGCGCATACGAAAAATACAAATCGCAGATAAATTAAGAATTAAGACTTAAAAAATTCTAACCACTGATCACTAATCACTAACCACTAGGAAACAAATATGTCAGTCATGAAGGAATTTGTGAAGGGGCTTTGGAAGGAGAATCCCGTGTTGGTACTGATGCTGGGGATGTGTCCCACGTTGGCCGTATCCAGCAGTGCGAAGAACGCGTTGGGCATGGGCATCGCGACGACGTTCGTTTTGGCTGGCAGCAATTTAGTCATCTCGTTGGTGCGCAAGGTGATACCGTCAAAAGTGCGCATTCCGTGCTATATCGTCATCATCGCCGTGTTCGTGACGATTGTGGAGATGTTGATGAACGCATACGCGCCGGCGGAATTGAACAAGACGTTGGGCATTTATATTCCGCTGATCGTCGTGAACTGCATTGTATTGGGCCGTGCGGAGGCTTTTGCCTCGAAGAATGGCGCGCTTGCGTCTTTGTTGGACGGAATCGGCATGGGCTTTGGCTTCACGTTGGCGCTGATGGCTCTGGGCGGCGTGCGCGAATTTTTGTCAGGCGGGACGTTCTTCGAATATGAAGTGGTTCCTGGCTGGCCGTCGTTTCTGTTGTTCAAGTTCCCAGCGGGCGCGTTCATCGTGTTGTCGTGCTTCCTGGCCGTTTTCAATCACCGCAAGATTAAAAAGGCAGAGCGTGAAGGGATGTCCTATACACCTCCCGAACTGAACTGCGCACGCTGCCATATCTGCGCTAAAGATTAATGCTTAATGATTAATGTACTAGAATCTCTAGAATCTCTAGAATCTCTAGAATCTCTAGAATCTCTAGAATCTCTAGAATCTCTAGAATCTCTAGAATCTCTAGAATCTCTAGAATCTCTAGAATCTCTAGAATCTCTAGA
>JAGCSE010000216.1 GCA_017964325.1 Victivallales bacterium
ATGATTAATGATTAATGCTTAATGATTAATGCTTAATGATTAATGATTAAGCATTAATTTACTCTGCGCCTCTGCGTTAAAAATCTCTGCGTCTTTGTGTCTCCCCGTCTCAGCTCGCGTCTCACGTCAAACCGCGCCATGGCGTCGCCATGGCGCCACACAACAACAAAAGTCTCATCGTCTCACCGTCTCAGCTCGCGTCTCATGTCTCGCGTCTCACGTCAAACCGCGCCATGGCGACGCTATGGTGCCACACAACAACAAAAGTCTCATCGTCTCACCGTCTCAGCTCGCGTCTCGCCGCTTTTAGACTTAATCAGGGAAGCGATAGCCGCATTTTGTGCAGAATTTCTTGCCTTCCTTGCGCATCGCATTGCATTTCGGGCAACGCTCGGTTGTAATTATCTTGACTTTACTCATATCGAGGTCGAGATCACTCTGAAGGACTAAGGAATGAATCGAAGCAGGAAGGAATATCTTGCTGAGTTTTATACATCTACTAAAAACATGATCTTCAAAGCGTTTCAGTGATTTTGGAAGATATATATCCTCAAGAGACGTGCAATCTGCAAAAGCACTGACGTCTATGCTTAGGAGTGTGTTGGGTAAATCCAATCTATGGATGGAGGCGCAATTCATGAAGGCACCACATTCAATCCTTTCCAGCCCATTCGAAAAATCGACATTACACAAATTGAGACAATCTCTAAATGCATTAAGACCAATCACTTTCACACTTGAAGGAATCTTGACTGACAGCAAATGGGAACAATTAAAAAAAGCCATGGGGTTAATGAAGACGATTCCCTCTGGAATCTCATAATCAGTTATGGTTGATATTTCGGGGAACTTGTACAATGTTTTGCCATCTTCACTGATTTGAATGCCCATTTCACGATGCTTATCCAGCAACGCTTCATATTCGCGCTGGCGTTTTTGCCGCTCTTTTTCTTGTTGCTCCTTTGCTTTAAGCGCGGCTTTCTGCTGCTTGACTTTCTTGTCCAGCATTCCACTTGCAAGGGCAAAGAAAAGATTCTTGCTCTCGCAGAATTGTTTATTGAGGAACTGCACATCCTCCCCATTAGCCTCTTTGAACATATATTTGACGCGGCAGATCCAAGATGCCTCCATTTTGGTATGAATACTGGCTTCCCAATCCGTGCCAGCAGTGGGTGCCGGCGAATCGGGCAAATCAGAAACCATCGCGGCAATCTGTTCCCGCATTCCTTTGTCCTGCATTTCTTCGGACATGGCAAGGAGCAGAACAATTTGACGGCAGGCAAGCAAGGTACTGCCATGTTCCAAAACCTCCAATTTACGGAGGATTTGCTCCGCCTTGACAAAATCATTGTTGCGGATGGCAATATCAAACAACAGGTAGTATAGTTGGGGGATGTCTGCCTTATCCAAAAATGCATTAATTTTCTGTTGACTTAATGACTCGTCCCTATAGGAGATGGCCTCGAACAGTGGTGCATAAATAATCACATTTTGAATGGATTGATGACTTGCGGAAAGTGAAAGCAACAGCTTCTCCGCTTTCGCAGCATCACCTTCATGATAAAGGCAGGTATAAGCCAGATCTAGCGAGAAATGCTCAAAGGTGGTAAGGCTATCGGTCTTGAGCCTGGAATGATGATTGCGCACATCGCTTTCAAGCTCTTTTGCTCGCTGCTCACTCAATCCAATCTTTTTACGCAACTCTTCCAATTTTATGCGTTCTTCCGGGGAGATGATATTATCGTTTAACACTTCCTCCAATAGTTCGCAATAGGCGGCCTCCTGCTTCTTGACCTGTTTTGTGGCGCAATCCTTGCATAGTCCAGTCACTTTATCGCGGCAATTCAGGCAGGCGATACGGTGGCAGGCCGGGCATTCGAATGATTCACCGATTACAATGTGCCGTTTGCAAACCTCGCATTGGACAATCTTCTTGCTTTCGTCCTGATTATAAACATTGGTGGTCGTGCTGTTGTTGCTGGTATTATTCGTTATGACGTTGGAGGTGTTGTTTGTATTGTTGGTCGTCACATTGCCATTATAAGTACGCCTGTCCAGATTGCCACCCACGACATCGCCTGAAATCACGTTCTTGTCGCCCACAAAGGAACCTTTGCCGGCTTCTGAAGCCTGCGCAATGAAGCTGTAGCCGCATTCGCTGCAGAATTTCGCAGTCATCTTCAATTCTGCATGGCATTGAGGACATTCCTTTGTCTGGGGAAATGTGTATCCGCATTCCTCGCAGAATTTGGTGTCGTCTTTGCATTCGCTGTCACATTGTGGGCATTTCTTCATTATGAGTCTTCCTTGAACTTACTTTTCTATTCTCATTTGAGAACACTGAACACTGAACACGTGATTTTCCTGTTGTTTATCAGCGCATGTTTCCATTTATGTAGCATTACTTGGATGACAATTCCCTGTAACGTTTTTTTAGGGCCTCGGTGAATTTCCGCCAGGCTTTTTTCTTGGCTTCATCAGAAGTTTTCCCGTCTTTCTTATCTTGGTAAAGAAGAAGATTGTTGGAAGACAGATAAACACCTCCGGATGATGCGCCACTGAAAAGCAAATCGTAGCCTTTCAACTCTTTTACATAATCCATCCAAATCTCCTGGCTTCGGCTCATGAAAATGGGAATCCGCAGCTTGATCGCTTCTTTCAAATCATTTATCACCACCTTTTGGTGGGGAGACAAATCATCACCCAGTATTTCTTTGCAAGCATGTTTCCAGTCTGCAATGATATTTCCAGCTTCATGAGTGTGATAGAAAACCAGTTCCCTTGATGCAAAATGATAGGCAAGCCAATCATATATTTCATCATCTGTCTTGTCCTTGCCAAGCATTTCCCGTACAACATCAATGAGCCACTGGTTGTGATCTCCTTTGCAGATTCTCCTAAACCATTTAACAAATGGATATTGTGCCCCCTTTTCCAATTCCCTGACCTCTTTGAGCAAGGCAATATGCGGTTCAGGCGTTTTATCTTTCTTCTTTGCTTCACGAATTTTCAAGATGATCTTGCGGATTTCTTCGTCTTCAAAGGCATCGATATCATTTGGGGCTCCTTGGGACTTGACGGCATTCTCATCCGTGAATCCGCAGTTCAGGTTGCAAATCAAAACCAATGCATTCTCAATGCTTCCTTGAAGACCCAGTTCAAAGAAAGCGCAGAAGTAGATACGGTTGGCGTCATTTTTAACTTTTGTATTATAGCAATCAATGACGAGCTTTTCACATTTCAAATAGGAGTCGTCAATGATATCTCCCAATGTATCGTCTAGATGGTATCTTCGATTTTCGTTGATACGATATATTCGATTATTTTCATCATTGTAGGCGGTTGCTTTTTCGGAGGGAGTCCATGCTTCTTTATCTGTTTGGGCTTCCTGCTTCTTTTTGCTTTGTTTTGGGGCGGCGGCTTTCTTGGTAGATCCCTTTTTCTCTGCTTTTTTGTCGTCATCATTCACCAGCACAATGGTGACACCGGTGGAAATGTTATCGGAGAATTTGAACTCAATTTGTCCATTGTTCATAAGCTCTTCAGGGATTTGCCTATGATTCGTGCCAGCGAGTATTGCCGTATTTCCTTTGATTCCAATGCAATAAAATGGCTCGTCCTGCTTTTTTTCTCTTCTTATTCTTGGAAAATTGTCAGGAGCATCCGCCGAATTTTTGTCAGGCTTTGGCACAAAGATATGAGTCGTCTGCTCTACTTGGATTGTATTGGCTGTAAAGTTTATCGTGCCCTGCTTGAGTATTCCATTTTCTTTGCCAAAAGACTCCCAGCACTTGTTTGAATCAAGTCTGTATATCTCGTACATCGCCTGGGCAAGGGCAATTTCATAACGACCGTAGAGATTGTCAGGACATTTGATTTGCACGATGTTCTTAATAATTCTGCCGTCTTTTGTCACTTGAAATTTCATGAGTAAATCTCATCTATATTCTCAATTATTATTTTTGGTTGGAACATTATTTTATTTCTTTAGTAAATGAGTTCAGGTCAAAACATTTCATCACATCCCTTGCTTGGCTTTTGATACCATTGAAATGCTACTCAATAAATATAATATTTGAAACCATATTAACAGAGTTGTCATTTAGATTTTTTGTTTCTCGCCTCGGCTGCACGTTGTAGATAGTAGTTCCTGTATTCAGGGAAATGCCCGGCACGTTCTGCCAGTCTTTCTTTCCCTGACACAGTAAATGGATAACACAGTAGCCAGCAAAGTAAAAAGAAAAACACAGCGATAAGCACGATAAGCACAAAGAAAAACAACTTATCAAAATTATCTTTATTATTATCTTTATTATCCCCTTCTTCAGAAGAGAATACGTATAAAAATAATGATATAATTACAATATATATTGCCGCTACTACGATCGCAGATATATTCCATCCTGAAAATATAGAGAAATTTGCCGAATAGACATATATCAAGCAGGTCAATAAGATACAATTTAAGCTGTGCAATATTACCCCCAAAAATTTAAAAAACTTATATTGCGGGTTCTTCCAAATACATAATGCGGCGCCCCCCTCCAGCAGCATGAAAAACGCGGCGATTATACAATACCATTTTATGGATGAACCGGGGGTGGGCATATAGCTGATTCCAGTCACCCCCTGCCATTTCCAAACGTATATAAAACCCAAAAGCCAAAGCAGAAAAATGACGCCATCGACAAAACACATTATTTTGAATGCTTCTTTCTCTTCTTTCCATCTTTCAATATATTCATCAATATTTTTCTGCGCCGTCTCATTTCCCTGTTCCGCCGCCTTCCGGCACCATTTCACCGCCTCCGCATAGTTCTTCACAACGCCCTTGCCGTGGTAATAGGAGATGCTAAGATTGGACTGCGCGACGCGATTTCCCTGTTCCGCCGCCTTCCGATACCATTTCACCGCTTCCGCATAGTTCTTCACAACGCCCTCACCTTTGCCATAGCAAACTCCAAGGCTGTTCTGCGCACCGCTATGTCCCTGTTCCGCCGCCTTCCGATACCACCACACCGCCAACGCATAGTCCTTCACAACGCCCTCGCCGTGGTAATAGTTCCAGCCAAGGCTGTACTGCGCCTCGGCATCTCCCTGTTCCGCCGCGTTCCGTTCCGCTTTTTCCGCCGCGGCTTTTTCCGCCGCTTCCTTCGCCGCCTTTTCCTTCGCGGCTTTTTCCGCCGCTTCCTTCGCAGCCTTTTCCTTCGCGGCTTTTTCCGCCGCTTCCTTCGCAGCCTTTTCCTTCGCAGCCTTTTCCTTCGCGGCTTTTTCCGCCGCTTCTACCGCGGCCTTTTTCAAGTCCGCTCCACAATCTCCGCAGAATACATCGTCTTCATCAATTTCCGCGCCGCATTTTGGACATTTGGTCATTATTTATTTCCCTATGTTATTTGTTTTGATAATCCACCCTATCCCCCAACAAGGGTAGTTGAAATTGTTCAAGATGGCATTTTCCGAATATTTAAATTAACAATAACATTCCCCCCCTCCTTTTCAAGTTTTTTTAAAAAAAGTGTTTTTCACCGACAATAACAAAGAATCAATCTCCCAAAGTTTGCTCTTTGAGTTCTGCGTGTTTTTTGCTTGTTGCTTGACAATGACTTAAGTACACCAATGGTATTCCGCCATCATGAATGGGCATGACTACTCATCTGTTCTTTTCACATAGAATTGTATTTATCTAATTTATTCCCATATACTTAACTATTGATAATCAGTCATAAGGAATCATAGAAAATCATTATAAGTCATAAATAATCATATATTTTAGTCTTTTTTTATTATATATTTTTCTATAATTATTTATTTTTAATATGTTACTTGATTTTTTACAATTGCTATTTATAGTATAAAAAGTATTCAATTATTTTCACAAAAGGAGAAATATCGACAATGACGATAACACCCCGTGAACTTGCAAACATCATCAGTCTGGGGAATCACTCTCTTACAGAGGACAATCGGGCAAAAGCCCTTTTCTCCCTCACATCTGTCATTGCACATATCGCCCAAGCGTGCATTCCAGAACTCCATGACCTCCCATGCAAACTCATCGCCGAAGAATGCCTCGAAAGCTTCCGTGACCCGTCTGACGAATTCCACTCCGATTTTGCCAAGGTTCTTTCAACAGAAAGGCCGCTTCCCAACTCCTTCCATATATCCTGCGACCTCCTGTTCGAGCTTCACCCTCCCCAATCGCTACCTCAGAAATGGCGACCTCAACTTCTCAATATCGAAATACAAAATGACAGCCGTCTGCTTGACAGATGCATAGGAAGAGGTATGTTATACACGTCTGGTATATATTACATGGAATATGGCACGATGTTTTCACATCCAAACTACGAAAATGCACGGAAGGTGCACTCCATCTGGATATGCCCTTCCGCCCCGCCTGAACGCCAAGGAACGGTCATGGATTTCATGATGACAGACAGTTGTGCGCCACGCGAAGGGCCCAGCAGCCTTATACCACGTGAAAGTTACGACAAATTCAGACTGACCATAGTGAACGTCGGCGGCGAATGCGGTCGCGGCCGCAAGGATCTGCCTGGTTACATCTGGACGCTAACGACACTATTTCTAAGCAAAGAAGAAAGAATGCAGATACTCAAGGAGGATTTTGATATGGAAATGACACAAACAGTTGAAAATGCAGCCGAAGCCTACAACGATTGGATTATTGACTTCATCGGACGCAGCCGTTATGCAGAAGCAATAGACAAAGCCGAAATGAGGGGAGAGCTGAGGGGACGGCAGGAGGGACGGCAGGAGGGAGAGCTGAAGGGACGGCAGGAGGGTAAAAGAGATATTGCCCTCAATATGTTACATAGGAAATACCCTCTGGATGAAATCTCCAAAATCACAAAACTAAACAGAGAAGAAATATGCCAAATTGCAGAAGATAACAATCTGACGCTTTCGTAGCATAAAAACACCTATGCTTTGCGGGATAACATCTATAATCGTGGATGAGAGGAATGATATGGAAATGAAACAAACAGTTGAAAATGAGGCCGAAGCTAACGACGATTGGATTATTGACTTCATCGGACGCAGCCACTATGCGGAAGTAATGGAAAAAGTCGTGCAGAGGGGATGGCAGAAGGGATGGCTGAAGGGATGGCTGAAGGGATGGCAAGAGGGATGGCAAGAGGGACGGCAGGAGGGACGGCAGGATGATAAAAGAGAGATCGCCCTCAATATGTTAAACATGAAATACCCTCTGGATGAAATCTCCAGAATCACAAAACTAAACAGAGAAGAAATATGCCAAATTGCAGAAGATAACAACCTGACGCTTTCGTAGCACTAAGATTATGACACTTGTCTTGCATCAAATTACCATAAAAAATATGTTTTCCCAGCTTCTAGAATCCCTAGATTTTCTAGAATTTCTAGTTATATTTATTTTTTCAAAATTATAACTATTATATCATATAATAATTTGTAACATATTAAAAAAATGCCATTTTCAAGACTAGAATTGCTCATCGGAAATGATGATTTATCCAAGCTCCGCAATGCCCGTATCCTACTGCTGGGTGTCGGCGGTGTCGGTTCATGGACTGCGGAAATCCTTGCACGTACGGCCATTGGGCATCTCACACTCGTTGATAGCGACACCGTCAAGCCGTCCAACATCAACCGCCAGGTTCACGCTCTCCACAGCACACTTGGCCGATTGAAAGCAGAAGTCATGGCGGAACGCATCCACGACATCAATCCTTCAGCCAACGTCACGCCGCTCAACCTCCATCTCACGCCTGAAAACCTCCCCGAACTGCTTGACAACACGCCATGGTCCTGCGTCATCGATGCCATCGACGAACGGAAGCCCAAATTCGCCGCCATTCTCCACTGCCTCCAACACAGCATTCCCATTCTTTCTAGCATGGGTTCCGCCAATAAAGTAAATCCAGCCACTGTTGAAATCACAGATATATCAAAAACTTACGGTTGTCCGTTGGCGAAGCTCATGCGCAAGGCGTTGCATAAAGAAGGCATCCAGTCGGGCTTGAAAGTCTGCTTCTCCCCCGAACTACCATCCGTTTTGCAGAATGGCGGTTACCATGCAGAAGAAGCAGAAAATCCAGGCGAACGAAAGCCATTGGGCACGATATCTTATTTGCCAGCCATTTTCGGCCTCCGCCTTGCGGCGGAAGCCATTGCCATGATACGAAAACAAGAAAATCACCCTCCTGCTTGACCATTATGGCAGATATATTTCGCACCACACAGCGATCGCCTCGCCATTGTCGAGGCGGATTTCCACCACGTTGTCGCCGTCGTGCAGTTCACGCACAGGAATCTCGCGGATGACCGTCGCCGCAATATGCGGCGGGAACTCCAAGTTCTGACAGCAGTCCATCTCAAAACAATCCACGCCGTTGACTTTCAATGACAAAGACTGTCCATCCGCCAGCGGGTCCTTCAAACCAATGACTACATATCCCGTGCGGCAGCTCGTTCCGCCGCCGACATTCACGCGGAATGCCTGCCAGCCACCACCAATTTTTCGCGGCAACGCATTATCCATCGGAACACCTACAGGCCGCGGTGTCGTGTAAGTCACCACATGGCGCCGGGGCATCTCATAGACGCTTTCCTTCTCACCGCACTTCTCTAACACCTCCGCAAATTCCTGCGGATTCGACATGCCCGTCAGCCCATTCATGTAGTTGAACAAATACATACGATTGACGCCGCGATGCAGATATTCCGCCGCAAATCCAGCCGTCATCGCCGCCGTACACGGAATCATGGATGCGCCAGGATACGCGCCAATGTTGATGTCCAGCCCCGCGTTCAACTCAATGTCATCCCGCAAAAGGCCACGCCAAATCTCCACAGGCATATCGGAATCCGTTGTCGGCCAGAAATTACTGACCGTCACGGAATCAATTAGCCCCTCTTTTGACCATGCCAACACATCATATCCAAGCCGCCGCGCATCGTCTGGCCGTGACGGCACACGCACGCCAATCTTTATCTTGTGATGACGTTCATCACCTTTTGCAACCGCCAGTTTGTGCGTTCTACGCACAATGTCCGTCACCGCCTCAGCATCTTCAATTTCATATCCGGGCTTTAGGCAGACGGGAAAACGAAGCCAATCCAACTCAATTCCATCGCAATCAAACAGCTTTAAGTATTCCTCTATCAATGCCATGCGATAATCACGGACAGCGGAATATCCATAATCCAAAGCACGGGCATTCCAATCGCCCATGTATGGGGCACGACGGTATTCAGGATGTTCACGCCAGAAAGCATCGTGCATGACGCTGTTTTCGTCATCAACATCATGCAAGTCGTTCATTCTGCATGAAATCCAGCCTTCCAGCCCCGCCTCTCGTATAACCTCCAGCCAGACGCAATACGGATTCAGGCCTCGTTCGTGCAGTAGCCGCGCATTCGTTGTCCATGACTGGAAATTCGGGCCAAGCGTCTTGCCACGGAACGACGGCCGACCGTCTTCGTCTTTTTCCACACCGCTCCAAATCGGCTCAATGACATGGCTTTCATACGACGCACGCTGCGCGTTCGGATTCAGGACAATCGCCTTCACCTGGCCACGCATATATCCACGGATGAACATCTTAAGTCCTTCTCTTGTCATCGACTTTTCGGGAAAGGACATGAAGAAATTGGAATCATCTTCATTCAAAAACAAACCTGACATTGATTTTTCCTTATATAAAATAGCTCTTTTCGTTTTTCTTCAACAATAATGCAAGACCGCCCTCTGTCAATAATATCCCACGAAAATCCCTCCCGCTTTTTGCATTTTTCCATAAAAACGAATATAGTTTGTCTATGTCATTATCAACTTAACCAAACAATCCCCTAAAAAACACTCAGCCATGAAAAAAATCTTCCACATCCTGCCGAACGCACATCTTGATCCCGTCTGGTTCTGGGACCAGCAAGAAGGTCTCAACGAAGGCATCAAGACCTGCAGTACCATCGTCAAGCTCATGGATCGCTTCCCTGAACTCACGTTCAACCGTGGCGAAGCCTCCATCTACAACCATATCCAGAAGACCACCCCTGCCCTATTCGCACGCATTAAGGAACTTATGGCGGAAGGCCGCTGGTGCGCAGTCGGCGGCAGCTGGATTCAACCTGACCAAAATATGCCTTCAACCATCGATTTCCTCCGCCAGTTTTCCGTCGGTCGCGACTATTTCAAGAAAGAACTTGGCATATCGCCACTCGTCGCATGGGCGGCTGACCCATTCGGCCACAGCGCGGGAATGCCGGAAATCTATGCCGCGTCGGGCTTTAAATATTTCGCGTTCACACGTCCGAACAACCATCTCTTCCCATTGAAAGACGACGTATTCCGCTGGATCGGCCAGGGCGGCTCGTCCATTCTCGGCGCACGCTTCAATTCAAACTGGTATGGTTGCGAACGCACGGCCGTCATTCCCGAACTCGATGGCGCATTGGAGCGCGTTAAAGACCGTAAACGCATCAACATAGCACTTGGCTTCGGCCTCGGCGACCACGGCGGCGGTCCAACCGCCCGACAGATCGAAGATCTCATGGCATGGCGCGAACAGCATCCAGAAGTGGAAGTCCGCTTCTCAACGTTCGACATCTTCTTCGCCGCTTTGGAAGAAGAACTTGCAGCAGGCTTGGAAATCGAGTCCTTCCAAGGCGAGCTCAATTTCTGCCTCCGCGGCTGCTACGCCTCCGTGCCCGCGTTCAAGCATGAGTTCCGCAAAAGCTCCAACCTGCTCCGCCGCGCCGAAAACAGCGTCCGCCTCATCAATGACTACCTGAAAGCTCCCGCACCGAACTTTACGGAGACATGGCGCTCCATGCTCTTCAACTACTTCCACGACATCATCCCGGGCTCCGCCATCGAACGCGCCCTTTTCGAGCAGCGGGATGAACTCGGCTGTGTCGCCTACACAGCCCGACGGGCGGAATTCGAAGCCGTCAACCGCCTCTGCGCACAGGTCGCCGTCAAGGTGCCAGCCGTTGAAGGCGACATGCCGGAAGCCGTTCCATACATCGTTTTCAACCCGTCGCCGCGTCCTTACAAAGGCATGGTCGAACTGGAAGTCTCGCTGGACTACCGCCCGTTGTTTGGTGTCAAGCATGAAGATAAAATCGTCGAATTGCGTGATGCAGACGGCAAGCCCGTCCGCTATCAGGAACTCCACACGGAGCACCACTCCATGCCTGGCTGCGTCTGGCGGAAGCGGCTTATCTTCCCCGCCAGCATTCCCGCCTTCGGATGGGCCGTCTATACAGCAGGTTACGTAAAGGAGCCACAGTTCGCACCAACCTGTGACGAAAATCCCGCCGTCGCCGACGGCTGCTCCATTTCCAACGGACTCGTCTCCTTCACAGCCATCCCAGGCGCCTACAGCATGACCGTCACCATGCCCGACGGCAAGACGCTGCCCATTTCCGTCGCCCGCTATGAAGACAAGTTCGGCTCATGGGGCGGCATGGCCGAGGAGCCCGACTCCTTCAACCTCCAGAACCTTCTGGAAGTATGGCCAATCACACGCGTCAAAACCGTCGCCGCGGGGCCAGAGAAGGCCATCCTCTTCGTGGAGCTCAAAGGTGCACGTTCACGCATCGAACTGACCGTCGCTCTGCGGCGCGGCGAAACCAATTTCACGTTTGACACACGCGTCATCCGTGATGACCGCTCGTCCCGCCTCAAGCTCCGCTTCCCGCAGGCGGAATCCGTCGTTTACGATGTCACAGGCGGTGAATCAAAACGCCTTGAAACAGGGCAGGTTCCTGGCCAGCGTTACGTAAAGGTCTGCAATACAACAGCTGGCTCATTCGGCTTCGCTGCCGACGGCGGCTACAGCTACGACAACCAAAACGGCTTCTTCACCTACTCGCTGGACAAGGCATGCCGCTATTCATGCGATGAATACAGCACTCCTGAAACTGGCATCGAATCACCAACGGAACGCGGCGAACTCCACATCAACATGATTCTCGCCGCTAATCCAGACGACATTCCCGCTCTTGCAGACGGCAACGCTCCGAAAGCCTACCTCACTTGGACACATGACGGCCCGCTTCCGCCGTCTGGCAGCCTGCTGGAAATCGCGGATTCAAACGTCGAACTCGTTGCAGTCGATACGGTCAACGACAAGCCTGTCCTCACGCTGCAAAACCGTTCGGACATGCCTGTCCTGACCACTGTCAAGACTCCCGTCGTTTTCAGAAATGTCTCCCTACAGCCGTGGAAACTCACCCAAGTGGAACTTTGATATGCCTTCTGATGAAAACATCCAGCAGGCATCACTGCTTCGCCGCTGTTTCGTGCTATTCAACGTGTTCGCAAGCATTTCCGCCGTCTCATTAGGCGGAGGGCTTGTCATGCTGCCCGCCATGAACCGCGCATTCGTCGAAAAGCGCAAGTGGCTCACCAACGATGATATGCTCGACACCGTCGCCATCATGCAGTCGCTTCCTGGCATCATCGCCGTCAACATGTCATCGCTCATCGGTTCTAAAATCGCGGGTGTGCCTGGAGCCATCGCAGGCACGCTCGGTGTCGTCTTCCCCCCATTCGTCACCATCCTGCTCATCGCCTACTGCCTGACGAATTTCTTCGACACACCCGCCATGGTCAACGTTTTCAAAGGAGTTCGCGCAGGTGTCTGCGCCCTTATCCTCCTGTCTGCCATACAGTTAGGCAAAAAAGTCCTCAAAGGGCCGTTTGAAATCGCGCTCGCCCTCATCGGCTTCCTGTCGATACTCGTCTTCAACCTCAACGTCATCCTGATGATTATTCTTGCGGGCATCGCAGGACTCGTCTATAAGGCGCTCATGAAGCAGAAAACCGCTTCAAAAACAAATACCGTTGGGAAATAACCGTTTTTCCTGCAATATATTACACATAATCATGCCTGAACAATCCTTTTTAGACTTGTTTTTCATTTTCCTGAAAACAGGAGCATTCACGTTCGGCGGCGGCTACGCCATGATTCCGCTACTGCAAGCCCAAATCGTCCCGACATATCTAGAAGACCCCGAAATGTCCAATCTTATCGCGCTCGCGCAAATGACGCCTGGCGCCGTCGGCCTGAACACCGCAACTTACGTCGGCTATTCGGAATACAGCTTCATCGGCGCGTTATGCTGTACATTCGCGTTGACCTTTCCGTGCTTCGCCGTCGCCACCATCGTGTCGTTTTTCAAAAAGGCGTTTCAAGAGAACCAATCCGTCAAAAACGCTCTTTTCGGAATTAGGGCGATGGCCGTCGGCATGATTCTCACGGCAGTCCTGTCGTTCGCCGACGGTTCCGTACTGACCGCCTCCGTCAAGAAACTGTGGCAGAAAGGCACGGAAATCCCTAAAATCTGCTGGCAGGGTGCAGTGATTTTCATCGTCATCGCCATCATCGAATTAAAATGGAAACTAAATACTATTTTATCAATTACCATAGCGGGATTGCTTGGCCTCATTCTCTTTTCCATCTGACATATTATGGGAACAAAATCAAAACTCCTTACAGCCAAACAAGTTGAACAGCTTTTTGACATCCTGTCCGAACACATCAAGCCGCGTTGCGAACTCGAACACCGCAGCGTATTGGACCTGCTGATTGCCGTCATTCTTTCCGCGCAGACGACAGACAAGCAGGTAAATGTCGTCACGACAGAACTTTGGAAGAAATGCAAAACTTGCCAAGATTACCTTGCCCTCGGAGAAGACGGCGTGGCGGAGGCCATCCGCCGCATTGGCCTATACCGCAACAAGGCGAAATCCGTCATCGGCGTCTGTCAAAAACTGCTGTCGGATTTCGGTGGGGAAGTCCCACGGACGAGAGAAGAGCTGATGACATTGCCTGGAGTCGGACGGAAGACAGCCAACGTCGTCTTGAACGTTGGTTTCGGACAGCCGACACTCGCCGTCGATACACATGTTTTCCGCGTCGCCAACCGCACAGGGCTTGTCTGCGAACCAACCGTCGAAGGAGTCGAACGCGCATTGCTGGAACGTGTTCCCAAAAAGCATCTTCTGTACGCTCATCACTACCTGTTACTGCACGGCCGCTACACCTGCAAAGCACGTTCACCAGAATGCGAGAGCTGCCCCATCAACGCCGTCTGTCGAAAATTAATCGAATGAGACGTTTTCATACCTTCCCATAGACTTGAAATTTTCCATTTTAGCTTTTTATTATTGTATAAAGTACAATCATTGACCATTTCAGAAAGGATTCATCTATGCGTTCCGTCATCCACGACCTGCTGGTCGCCTACATGGAGAACAAAGCCTCCGAATGTCAAATCTATGAAAGCAAACCTGCCGTCCTCCGCATTGAAGGCAATTCCTGTGAGATTCCAGATTTCGCGCCCAATGAGACACAGTTTCTCGAACTCGCAGGCAACCTCCTGCCAGACGAACAGATACAAAAATTGGAAAACAACGATGATGGCGAAGATTTCATCATGGAGGATTTCCTCCTCGAAGAGGACGGAGTCGCCCGCTTCCTCATCCACATCCAACGGCAGCGCGGTCAGTTAGCCCTCATCGTCAAGAAGACGAGACGTGATGCTTCCGTCTTCTACGACATTCTGAAATACGCCGTCTCCCAAGGGGCTTCAGACCTCCATGTCCGCGAAGGCAAGTTCGTCCGCCTCCGCGTCCACGCCCGCCTTGTGGAAACCAACATCATGACGGACACGTATTTCTTCGAAAAATCCTTCGAACAGATCATTCCCGAAGGCCGCTTTGATATCTTCAAGAAAGAAGGCGACCTCGATTTCGCATGGGAGGAGGAAGGCGTCGGACGCTTCCGTGTCAACCTCCACCGCCAGCGCGGCAACTCCGCTTACACCTTCCGCTATGTAAAGGGCAGAGCGCCAACTATCAAGGAAGTCAACCTCCCAGAAATCCTCAAGAAAATCGCCAGTTTCCGCAACGGCATCATCTTCGTCACGGGTACCACGGGCTCCGGTAAATCAACGACCATGGCCGCCATGTTGGACTATATCAACAACACGTCCGAACAACATATCATAACTATCGAAGACCCAATCGAATACACATTCCAAGACAACCGCTCGTTCTTCGAGCAGCGCGAAGTCGGCCTCGATGCCGCCAGTTTCGATTCAGCCCTCGTCCACGCCCTCCGACAAGACCCCGACATCATCATGGTCGGTGAAATGAGAAACCGCGAGACATTCGAGACGGCCCTGGCCGCCGCAGAAACGGGACACATGGTCCTCACGACGCTCCACACGAAGGATGCCGCCCAAAGTATCAGCCGTATTCTGGACATGTTCCCTCTGGAGGAACGCGACTCCATCCGCAAAAGCATCTCCGAATGCCTCCAGGCAATTGTCTGCCAGCGACTTGCACCACGCGCCATCGGCAAAGGTGTCGTCCCGATTAATGAAATTCTCATCAACACATCCATCGTCAAAAAGCTAATTTTCGACAACCAATTGGACAAAGTCCCGCAGGCCATCGCAGGCGGTGAGGAAGAAGGCATGATGTCCTTCAACCAGTGCCTCCTCAAGCTCACAAAGAACGGCGACATCACGGAAGAAATCGCCCTCAAGTTCTCCGATGCGCCGCAACAGCTCCAGATGAACCTCAAGGGCATCTTCCTCTCCAGCGGCGGCATTATCCAGTAAATCAACAACTTACATATCAATATGCCTAAAAAAACAAAAGAAGTTACATACAATCTTCAGACCATCATGGAAAACTGTGCCCCTTCGCGGCGCAGAATCAAGCGACACAGCGTTCGCAGGGTCGATACCTTGCAGATACGGAAGACCGTCACATTGCTTCTCGTGCTGTTGCTGGTCGTGGCCGTCTTTGGTCTTATGAAAGAATTCATACTATAATTTGTCTGTATTCAATAAAATAAGGAAAACAAAACTATGAAAGCCCTGAAAATTATCGGCATTATCCTCGTCATTCTGATAGTGGTTCTTTTCATTGCCGTCATGAACATCGGAAGTATCGTCAAGACAGGTATTAACACCGTTGTTCCACAGGTCACGAAATGCGAAGCGCATGTCGATGACGTTTCATTCAATGTCTTCAGCGGCAAATTTGAAATCAAGGATCTCGTCATCAACAACCCCGAAGGCTACAACACCGACCATGCGTTCTCCCTTGGACACATTTTCGTAAAGGTCAAAATGGGAACGCTTTTCAGCGACATCATCGAAATCGATCAAGTACTCATCGACTCTCCGGAAATCACGTATGAAGTCGGTCTCGGCAACTCCAACCTCAACACCATCCTCGAAAACGTCAACGCCGCCCTCCCCGCCTCCGATGAAGAAGAAAAAAAGGAGGAAAAGCCAAAGGATGACAAACCAGGCAAGAAAGTCATCGTCAATCTCGTGAAAGTCACCAACGGAAAAATCGGCATTTCCGCTAAAATCGCCGGCGGTATGGAAGCTCCAATTGTCCTGCCCGACATCGAAATCAAAGACCTCGGCAAGAAAGAAGGCGGCATCAGTATGATTCAAGCGGCCGCCGTCACGCTCAAGACCACCCTGCTCTCCATCTTCGATGTCTTGAAAAGCTCTGGCAAGTTGCTCATCGACAGTGCAAAGGCCATCGGAGAGAGCATCGGCGAAGGCGTCAAATCCATCGGAGAAGGTGCAAAGGACCTAGGAAAAGATGCCGTCGAGGGACTCAAGAATCTAATTCCTGGAAAGAAATAATCATCTTCAAAACAATTAGGAACAACAATTATGATTAAAAAACTGTCTTTCATCGTCTTGGCGAGCGTTCTGGCTGTTGCCGCCACCTCCTGCAATCACGCACGTCAAGGTTGGTGGCCCCGTTCGCTGGACGCTGTTTCCGGCGCCACCCGGCATGGCAAGTTCAAGGTGGAGCATTACAGGAAAGTTGACGCCGTCAACAAGGTAGCCGATTTCCTTGCCAATTCAGGCCCCTATTTCTTCGCGACGGCGGATCAAGACCAGCCGCGTGTCCGTCCCATTGGTATTTTCCAGAAATATGACAACAAAATTTGGTTCCATGTCGGCAAACAGAAGGACTCCTACCGTCAGCTTTTGAACAATCCGAACATCGAAATCGTCAGTATCTCCAAGGAAAAGGATGGTGGCTGGATTCGTCTCACGGGTCGTGCCGTTCCTGTCAATGATGCGGAACTGGACAAACTTGTCTTCGAGAAGGCCCCTGGCCTCAAGGAGATGTACAACGAAAAAACAGGTTTCACCCTCGGCCATTTCTACATCCAGAACGGCACCGCTGAAATCTCCAAAGGCGACACCGTCTATCGCTTCGAGTTCTGAAAAGCATCGCCAACATAACCTCCCCACGCCGCCTGCGGTCTCAAATTCCATGCCGCAGGCGGCGTGTTTTTTTGACTATTTTTGTTTGATATTAAATTTTCACAGCGATTTCCCGCATTCCGCGCAGAACATCGCGCCTTCCTCGATGGCGGCACCGCAGTGCGGGCAGACATGGGCGGCGGCTTTCGCCTGCGGCGGCGCGGCCGGAACGGGAGACTGCGGAGCAGGTGCGCCCATGGCGACTTGCTGCACGGGAACCGCGTTGACAGGCTGAACGGGAATGAACTGCGTCGGATTCATGTTGCCGACGGCGTTGATGGTCGTCTTCATGCCATCGACGAAACGGTCGCTGTTGGCGGCGGCATCCGCGCGGGTATGGTCGAGCTCCTGCTGCTTGGCATCCAGAAGCTGCTGCTGGAAGGCCTGGGCATTGCCCGACTGGGCGACGCCCATGTCCCGCATCATCTGCATCTGCGTCTGATTCTGCTGATTGTTCATCTGCATCATCTGCATCATCATGTCCCGCATACTTTGCGTATCCTGGTCCTTGTTCTGCATCTGCTGCTGCATGAAGGAGTTCATCTGGTTCTGCATCTCAATCGCCGCCTGCGCCTTCGCATTAGCGGCTTCGACGGCGTGCTCGCTGTTGTATTTCGCCGCCAATGCCTTGGCGGCATGCTCCGTGAGGTTCGGATTGGCCGCCATAATCTGCTCCACCGTCATTCCCGCATAAATCTGCGTCGTGTTGATCTGCGCATCCAGCTGCTGCTTCTGCTTGAGCGCCTCCGCGTCCAGACGTGCCTGCTCGGCGGCCATATCCAATTTCTTGTCATCCAGATTGAACTGCCGTGCGGCGGCGGCGGCTTCCATGTCGCGCTTGTGCTCCGCCTCTTCGCGTTCCATTCGGAGCGCCTGGGCCTGGCGAAGGGCATCCATCTGGTTCTGCTGCTCTTCATGGTCAAGCTCGATGTTGGAGTGGCGTTCTTCACGGTTGAGGTTGATTTGCGACTGGCGGCGTGAATCCTCAAACTGCGCATCCGCATCGCGACGGCGGTCGGAATGCGCATCCTCCTTGTCCCGCAGTTCGTCCTGATACGCCTCGCGCATACGGCGGAGTTTCAGCTCCTCCTCCAGCTTGCGGGTGCCCATCTGGATTTCCCACTCGAACTTCTGCTGCTCTAGCGTATGTTCATTATTCATCGTCGTGACGGCGAGCAACTGCGCGTCGTCCAGCTCCTTGATCCTGGCGTCCTGTGTGATCTGACGGCGCAGGTTGTCCATCTCCTGCTTGCGAAGGAGGCCGCTCTGCTCGTATGCGTGCATGGCGACGGCGACCTCCTCCTCGCTCTTCGCCTCCCGAAGCAGACGCTGCGCACGCAGCATCATGTCAAATCTCGCACGTTCATCCTGAGTCAAGGCCATTTCTTCATAGATTTTCTCCTTTTCCGCCTCGAACTGCGAATTGATTCGATTTTGCGCAACATCCGTGGAGGTCGTGCGGCGTAGATCAGTGAGGCCTTGGTTGGCCTGGATGTCCGCGATGGCGTTGTGCTGGCTGTTGGCTGCGTTCAGTTCCGCCAGTTCCTGTTCATTGCGGACAGCTTGCAGGCGGTTCAAGAACTCATTGCGCCGCATCGCCTGATTCAATTCCTGTTCGGAGACATAGAGCTCCTCGCTCAACTGGCGAAGATTGTCCAAATCCTCATGGGCCGCCGTCAGTTTCAAGATTCGGCTGACGGAAATAAAGGGGTAGACGCCGGGCATCACGGCCTGCAATTTCGCAAGAACCTCGCCCTGCAAAGCCGCATTGTTGGCGACGGCTTCCGGAGAAATGCCTGACAGGGCGAGATTTACGTCGTTCTCAAAGAGTGGAGACAGAATCTGGCTCAGATTCTCAAAACAGACCATCTTCCTGTCCAACAGCATATTGGCATAGAACTCATTGATGTTGTTGATCTTGCAGAGCAAGTGCAGGCCGACGTCGCTTCGGACGTTCGCCGTGTTCGCGTTTTTGAAGGCGAACACCAGCGGGAACTCCGTGTCACGGATGAGAATGAAGGAAACAGGAGGAATGCTGGCGGGAATGCGCGTCGTCAATCCTGCGTTCTCCGCGCGCTGCTGCGCCTCGCGCCCCGTGATGCGGTTCCAGACATTTGCGACGGCGCCGCCAATGGCTCCGAAGAGGTTTCCCAGGAAGCCCTTTTTCTGCTCCGCCTTTTCCATCGCCTTGGCATCCACTGAAGATGCGGGCAACCTTGCTCCGCATTTCGAGCAGAATTTTACATTTGGCTTGAATTCTGCGCCGCATTGCGGACACGACACCAATATTTCTTCCTCTTTCGCATTTACAATGGAGGCGGGCTTGAAATCGCCGACACCAAAATTCTTGAAGGGATAGTTGCCAGCTTCCAACTGCGCGACAACCTTCCCCTCCACAAGAAACAGTGCCTTCACGCCAGCCTGGATGTTGACACCTTTCACGCATTTTCCGAACGCCGCGATGTCGTTTTCGTCAATCTTGACGGCTATCTGCCCAGGCAGGATGTTCCAGTGGAGGAAGGAGCCAATCAGACTGTAGTCCTTCTGAGGCGTCGCAGCGGCGAACGCATTGTCTGCGGCTGCCGGCGCGGGCGAATTTCCAGAAGGAGCCGCAGCGGCTGACTGATTCTGCTCAATTTTCGTGCCGCATTTGCCGCAGAATTTTGCGGCAGGCTTCAGGAGATTCCCGCATTTCGGGCAGACTATCCCCTCTTGTTGTTGGGGGGCAGCTGCTTCCATTGGAAATTGATATCCGCATCCCGAGCAGAATTTGGCCGTGTCTTTCAATTCCTTTTTGCATTTTGGGCAGGTCTTCATTTTTCGTCAACTCCTGAATCGCTATTTGTCAAATCCTGTAAAAGTATTTTTGCCTAATTACTATATAACTATTTTCCGTCCGAAATATATTCGTCAGACTCTATTTTCTCAATTATGAAAGTCCCATTCGATTTCTGTTTCCCAAATATCATCACCCGACGGCCGTCGTATGGACGGAGAGAAGTGTTTTCAAATGGATTGTCCCCCTTGTACAGGATTTTCACGACGGTCTCCTGATTTATATAAAGGTATGGAGTGAACGATTCACTTTTCGATCCCTGATTCGCAAGAAGAAAGACAATCGTGCCTTCCAAAGAGGCTCCTGATTCCGTATGCGTGTCATTCATCATTTCATCTCCTATTTGGACAAGAGCGCCTTGTGTATCTTCCCCGTACCGTCAAAATAGACTCTGGCAATCTGGCGAACTGGGCCGGCATCCACCGAATACAGTTTCTGGAACAGCTTTTTGTTCGGAATACTGAACGTCTTCTGCTCAACAGCAAGCCCTTTCTGCAGAATGTCCGGCATCAGTTTCGACGCCACGAAATCATCAATGGCACTCTCCAGCTTGGCGTCAATCTCCGTCAGATAAAGTTTGGTGGCACGTCGGACATCAGGCATCGGGATATGAATCCCCTTCGGGACGCCGCCCAATTTCTTCATCATCCCCTTCATCGCACCGACGTTCCTGTTCTTTCCCGTGCATGCCGAGGGATCTCCGTAGAGCGAGAACTCCGCCAAGGTCTTGATGTCGGAATCATCCATATCGCTATTGGACGTCAGTCTCTTAAGCCCCGCCAGATGGGCGTCTCCAGCAGTCTCCCCCTTCGCAATCTGCCGAATAAAATCGCCGATGACGATATCTGCACAAGTCCCCTCCGGCTCGGAGGTCCCGTAGGCGATTTTGCTGGAGCCAAGGAAGGCGAGGCATTTGTTCGCCAATGCAGTCTTGACAATGGATTCGCCTGGCTCCAATCCAATGTAACGTGCTCCGTAGCAAGCCTCTACGCCAAGAAAGAAAAATCCGGGATAATCCCTGAACACATCAGGCGACACAGCTTCCGGATAGCTGCCTCCCTTCTGTCCATACCAGTATTCCGTGTCATTGCTTCCATGTAGATTGAAGAAAAGAAGATTGGCGTCCGCTTCCGCCAATTCCTCGTCCATATCCTCTAAAGTTACCTTTGGACAAGTACTTACGTTTGAATCCGATACCGCCGAATATTCTTCGTTGGACTCCGCCTCCCAGACCAGAGCGCTCAACCCGTAGGGGTGAATCGAGTCAATGCAACCGATGCCATGGATGGCATTCTCAAAATAAGCCCTGAAATCATCCGCGCATCCATTGGTCGTGGGAAGGCGACCGACTCGCAACGCCTCTGAGGCGTTGAACTCCTGCCCTTCCCATGGCGAAATCGTGTCTAAAGTCGAATAGACCAGATCGCTGAAGACCTCGTCGTCACCATCGCTCGATTGATTCTCCCAGGTGGCGACGTCGATGATTTCTTCGTTGCCCAAAATGAAAATGTATTTCGGGCGGGCGACATCAACGACTTTCCGCAACAACGCAACGATTTCCGCCACATTTTCGCCTGATAATCCGCCTTGGATGGCATTGTTCTCCAAATCCAGATAATAGTAATGTACACCCCGCTTGTCCGCCTGCCGCATATATTCGCCAAGAATGTCGTGAAGCGCATCCGCATCCAAGGCCAACTGTGCAACCAAAGACGCTTCACACGTCAGGATGATGCCAAGTTCCTCGCCGCAGCCTTCTGACGCTACAGCTCTCCACTCCGTTTCCCAATTCACGCTTTTGAACACTGCAAAGGAATTGTACCAATTCTTGTCCGGCGGAGAAACTCGTGCCGATGAATTTGCCTCGTCCGGAACAGGGGTGCCGCATTCCTCGCAAAAACGTGCTCCTGGAGACAATTTCGCTCCACACTCTTCACAAAATGCCACTTATCTTCTCCTTGTGTTATCTGGCCTCCAGCCATTTACGGGAAAACACTGTATTTGCGGATAAGAAAGAGGCGCGCTCCTTCGCAACCTTGCGAACAAGGGAGGGGCGCGCTCCTGCGCGACTGCCGCGCGTTTTACGCAGCATCAAAAAGCCATTTTGAGCTTTGAGCTTTTTTACTTTCAGCTTTTAGCTTTTTACATGGGCGTGGAAGGCGTAATCAGCATACGGAGCTCGTCGTCAATCGCGAGCAACAGCTTTTGGCTGGACTCCTTGTCCCCCATTGAGCCGATGCGGATTTTCATGCGGACACCGCCATCACGCAATTCATAGACCGTGATTTTCACTTCAGCGCCATCCACATCATGGTATCTGTAGAGGCTCAAATTACCGCGGTAGGTATGTTCGCGCATGGTCAGGCGAGCGCGCAGGCAGGCATTGCGTACTGCCTTGTCAATCAAGAACATCGTCGTACCAAAATCCGCTCTATAGGTTCCCCAGCTGTACTGCTCGTTCGACACGTTCGCACTGGTTGGCGCATCATTCTTGACGCAGGAAAC
Organism: Victivallales bacterium; assembly: GCA_017964325.1. The sequence goes on from JAGCSE010000216.1 coordinate 22,667, forward strand.
GCCGAAGAAGCACAATCCAACCATAACCGCCAAAACCAATCCGTTTCTCATCATTTTCATAATTCTATTCCTTCTCTTGAATGGATTTTCGCCAAACTTGACAAGTTGACTCGATTATACTCAATTACTATAAAATATACCCTCTTTTCAAAAAAAACAAACTATTCACGGCAATCAACTCAAATAAAAACAATCAATCTGCCTTTAGTCATCGCAAAACTATTTTCTGGAATCTTTTTAACATTCATGTCATCCCAAAAACAGCCGCAAAACCGCGATATCAAGAAATAAAATTGTCAGACAATGCACTAGACATCTGAAAAATACAGAGTAGTTTATAAGGTAAAAAACATATTCATCCATCTTTTACCCCCTGCTCTACCATGAACACGACCGAAACCTGGACCGAAAATCTCGAACTCGCCCGCAAACTCACCGCCAGCCGCCCCAACATCAACTACTTTGAAGACAAAGTCCCTCAATACGAACTGCCCAAGCTGCTAGTCGATGACGACGGCACGCCCGTCACCACCGTCGAACAATGGCGGAAACGCCGCGCAAAGCTTCTGGAGCTGTTCCGCAATGAACTCTACGGCTTTTCGCCGGAACGTCCGCAGGATATGTGGTTCGATATTGTTAAAATCGACCATGCCGCCATGGACGGCGCCGCCACACTAAAACTCGTCAATATCCATCTCGGCAACCGCCCCGAAGCCCCTGTCATACATCTCAACTTATTTATTCCCAATAATAAACAAAAACCATCCCCCGCCTTCCTGCTCATCTGCAACCGCGACCGCTCCAACATCGATCCAACCCGCAAAATCAAATCCGACTTCTGGCCCGCTGAGCAAATTGTCTCCCGCGGCTATGCCGCCGCATCCTTCTTCAACGGCGATGTCGCTCCGGATAAATACGACGGCTTCACCACGGGCATCCACGCCTATCTCCAGAATCCCGCCTCAAGAAAACACAACTCATGGGGCACCATCGCCGCCTGGGCATGGGGGGCCTCCCGCGTCATGGATTATTTCGAGACCGATCCAGACATCGATGAAAAGCATTGCGCCGTGACAGGCCATTCCCGCGGCGGCAAGACCGCCCTTTGGTGCGGTGCACAGGATGAACGATGGGCCCTCACCATTTCCAACTGCTCGGGCTGCTCGGGGGCCGCCATCGCCAGACGCCGCTTCGGCGAATCCCTCGAAGTGATCCAAAACGCCTTCAAACATTGGTTCTGCGGCAATTACAGAAAATACATCGACCGCGAAGACGACCTCCCGTTTGACCAGCATGAACTTGTCGCGCTCGTCGCCCCTCGCGCCGTCTATGTCACCAGCGCGGATGAAGACCTCTGGGCGGACCAACGCGGCGAATGGCTCGCCGCCCATGAAGCCTCACCCGTATGGCAACTCTATGGACGAAAAGGACTTCCAGGAGACAATATGCCTCCATTGGACAAGCCTGTCATCGGTGGTGGCATGGGCTACCACATCCGCACAGGCGAACACAACTACAAAGTCTTTGATTGGAACGCCCATATAGATCTCGCAGATCGTGAATTCAACCGATAATCCTATAAATGATTCATAAGTCACTCATTTCATTCATATTGGCTGTGTCAATCATCTACGCCGCACCGCGAACGGACTTGGCCCCCAAGGTGGCGGAAATCCAGTCTAAAGCTATGGAATACCTTCTTAAAAACCAAGCTCCCAACGGTTCATGGATGATGCACCCCGCCATCACCGCCCTCGCCTGCCTCGGCATGGCCGATACGCCAAATGCCAAACAGCCCGAAACACGTCAGAAAATCGATGACGCTTTGGATTTCATCGCTGGTTGCGCCAAGGAGGATGGCGTCATCGACGCAGCCATGGGCCGCGGCAGCTATCCCGTCTATTCGACGTCCATCAGCCTTGTCTGCCTCGCCAAATTCAACCGTCCGAAAGACTTGGACATCATGAAAAAGGCACGCGCCTATCTGACGGGACCAGATGTCTATCCAGAAGGAAACGGCGAACACGATCCGAACGCCGCTGGAACAGGTTATGGCCGCCATCGCCGTTCGGATCTCTCCAACACCGCATGGGCGGTCGAAGCCCTTCATGTCACGGAACATCTGGATAAGGAACCATACACCAACGATCCATCACGCGCAGCCGCCTCCAAACTCGCATGGGACAAGGCGTTGACTTTCTTAACCCATTGCCAGAATCTTCAGGAGACCAACCAATCCGCATGGGTTAAATCCGCTCCCGACAACGACAAAGGCGGTTTTATCTACAGTCCCGCAGACGCGATGCGCCCCGCCCCACCCCCGACTGCCAATCCCGCCAATCCGCCTCGCAAGGGACGTCCGCAACCGCCTGATCCCGCCAAAGCCCTCCGTTCGTATGGTTCCATGACATATTCTGGCCTCAAATGCCTCATTTATGCAAAAGTCAGCCCAGACGACATTCGCATGAAATCCGCCTTCGACTGGGTGAAGCGATATTATACAGTGGAGGAAAACCCAGGCATTGGCGATGCAGGCTATTACTATTATTTGCATACATTTAGCAAAACACTCGCCCTGTTCGGGCAGCCCGTCATCACGGATGCAAAGGGTGTTGATCACGACTGGCAGGCGGAAATGGTCGCCGCAATCGCCAAACGCCAGCAGCCCGACGGCTCATGGGTCAACGCCAACGGCCGCTGGATGGAATCCATGCCAGCCCTCTCCACGGCATACGTCCTCATGGCCCTCGGAAACATCTCCCGATAACCGCTTCGCATTCACGAAGCGGTATTGATGAGTGTATGCGTTATGCTTTCTAACGTGAGACATGAGTAACTTGCATTACTCATTACTCATTAATGATTAATCATTAAATAAAATTGTCCCACGGAGCACGATAGGGGCGTGTAAGCATGGCGTTGGCTTCGTCGTCGTTGACGAAACGCTCCGCTTTCGGATCCCATTGCAAACGACGGTGCAACAGCATCGCGATGTTCGCCAGATGGCAACATGTCGCCGAACGATGGCCGACTTCCGCCGGGCAGATCGGCTGCTTCCGTGTACGGACGCACTCCAAGAAATTTTCATAATGGTCATTGCTCTCGTAAAGACGGATATGCGAATCATTTAATTCCGTCTGCGCGATTTCAGGCGGATTTGTGATCAAACCGCCCGAGCAGTTCGGATCCTGCGGAGTCGCCGCCGCGCGTTTCACTTCCAGATCGCCCTTCGAGCCATGTAAAATCACGCGGCTGCCACCCGTCACGCAGCGAACTTCCGTACCGTTCGCGTATTTCATGCCAAAATCAACCTTCGTCGCCGTTGTGAACAGGCCAGATTTCGGAAACTCGCCATCGCCCCACACTTCCACGGGGCCGGAATCGTCCATGCCGAGCGCCCACTGGACAATATCCAGATGATGCGCGCCAAAATTCGTGACCTGTCCGCCAGAATAATCCAGAATGAAACGGAACTGGTAATGGCAGCGCTGTTCATGATATGGCGCGGCAGGAGCGGGGCCAAGCCAGAAATCGTAGTCGAATTCAGGCGGAACAGGCATCGGCTCCCATGTCGGCTCGCAGAATTTGTTGTTTTCGGGAATCTCGACCTCAATCCATTTCACATCACCAAGAAATCCATTTCTCACTAGTTCACAGGCCTTTCTGAATTGCGGTGACGACCGCTGCTGACTGCCAGTCTGCAAAATGCGACCAGTCTGTTCAATGACCTGGCAGACCTTGCGCCCTTCGGAAACGAACAGCGAAAACGGCTTCTCCAGATAAATGTCCTTTCCATTGCGCGCCGCATCGATTGCAATCAGGGCATGCCAATGGTCGGGGACGGTGATCACGACGGCGTCGATATCATCCGCGCGATTCAAGTCACGAAAATCATGATATGTCTTGCAGGCGTGGTTTTGATACTGTTCATCGACCAACGCCTTCGCCGCCGCCAAATGTCCGTCGTCAACGTCGCAGACAGCCGTCACAACGCAGTCATCATGCTTGAAAAACGCCTTCAGATTGTATGTGCCTTGATTTGCGACGCCAATGAAGCCAAGACGTATGGGATCCATAACCATTCCTCCGATTGTTTTTTCATTCTATTTTCAGTTTTATCGCGTCCGTTTTTTGCGACTGACGACATTTCAGCTATAATATAATGGTATTTCATGCGATTCCACATGAAATCATGCCTTACTATACCATGACAATCAGATGAATAAAATGAAACACGTCATTTTTCCTATACGGAGGACACCATGAACGTCGAAAAATGCGGAAGCTACCACGCGAAAATCGAAGGCTGCGAACTTGTCAAAATGCCGGACGGCAAGTCCGTCTTCAAAGTCTATTTCGTCAGCATCGTCGGACGTGACAATCCCGCACGCACGGAATGGACGCATTGCGGCATCGACAAATCCGCATTTATCAAGGATTTCCAAGCATCGGGGCAGGAAGGAGTCGGCTTCCTCACAGCATTCCCGCACATCACGAAGGTCTTCCGCTATGCTCCGAAAGCCGAAATTCTCCAGCATGTCCGCGCATTCGACACGAAGAGCGAAAAAACCATCAGCCTTGTTCGCGACGATTTCACCGAATTCGCATGCCTTGCGGAAGCCTTGATCGCTGCAGACGAATACAAGGCATGGGCCGCTGCAAAATCCGTTGAAGAATATCTGCAATTCACGTCCCCCGTTGAAGATGCGCCTATCATCGACCATTCCAAACTGAAACGCTATGCGGAGTGCTGACATGAGATTCAGACCTTGCATCGACCTGCACGCAGGCAAAGTCAAACAAATCGTCGGTTCATCCCTTAAAGACGGAGAAAACAATGATTTAAAGACGAATTTCGTAGCCGAATTTCCTCCCAGCCATTATGCGGACATGTATTTCCATGACGGTCTTGTGGGCGGTCATGTCATCATGCTCGGCGCGGGCAACGAAGCAGCGGCGGAAAACGCGTTGTCCGTCCATCCGGGCAACTTGCAGATCGGCGGCGGCATCACGCCCGCCAACGCCGCCAAATGGCTCGCCGTCGGAGCGGGAAAAGTCATTGTCACATCATACATTTTCGAAGACGGACGGCTTTCCATGAAACGTCTGCGCGAACTCGCCGCCGCCGTCTCACGCGAAAATCTCGTGCTCGACCTCAGTTGCCGCCAGCAACCCGATGGTTATCATGTAGCCTGCAACCGCTGGCAGACCATCTGTGACACGAAGGTGGATGCCACGTTGTTGGAGGAACTTGCAGAATTCTGCTGCGAATATCTAGTCCATGCCGTCGATGTCGAAGGCAAACAGAACGGAGTTGATCTAGATTTGGTTGAAAAGCTCGCCGTCTGGTCGCCGTGTCCCGTCACCTACGCGGGTGGCGCACGGTCGATGGACGATGTTCGAGCGATCAACGAACATGGCCGTGGCAAAGTTGACGTCACGGTCGGCTCCGCTTTGGACATTTTCGGCGGCAACGGCATCCGCTATGCGGAAATCGTCGCTTTTGATAAGTCCATAAACAAATAATTATCATAGATTTGAAAAAAAACATATCCCCTTATCAACAAAGGAGTCAACATGCTGAAAAAAACATTGACATTACTGGCGCTAATCGCCGCCATCGGCCTTTTTGCGGACTATCTTGACGACGGTTTCGCGGCTCCGCCCGTCCAGGCTCGCCCGCAGACATGGTGGCATTGGATGAACTGCAACATCACGAAAGAAGGCATAAAGAAGGACATCGATGCCATGTACAAGGCTGGTATCGGCGGATTTACGATTCTCGACATTGCGGAGGGCATTCCCGAAGGCTCCGTCAAGACCGCCTCTCCCGAATGGTTTGACATGGTGCAGTACGCCATCGAATGCGCCGCATCACACGGCATGGAAGTCTGCGTCCACAACTGCCCTGGCTGGTCGTCCAGCGGCGGGCCGTGGATTCAGAAGGAAGACGCCATGAAGAAAGTCACCTATTCGGAAACCACCGTCGATGGCGGCCAGATGATAACCGTCGTATTGTCCAAGCCCAAGACTGTCATGGACTTCTATCATGACATCGCCGTGATCGCCTTCCCGACGCCGGCAGACAACACGCGGATTCCGAATGTCGAAGGGAAGGCGTATTTCAATGAAAACAACAACCACGACCGCGGCAAGGAACCGCCAAAAGCCGCCGTCATTCAGCGAAAAGACATCATCGACATTTCCAAATCCATGGATGCCGACGGCAACCTGAAATGGAACGCGCCCAACGGCAAATGGACCATTGTCCGCTTCGGCTACACACTCACAGGCCGCTACAACCATCCCACCACGCGTTACGGTCGCGGACTCGAATGCGACAAGCTATCCAAGAAAGGCGTCAAAGCCGCATGGGACGGCATGATGGGTATCATCGTCAAAAACGCCGGAAAACTTTCGGGAACTGCGCTAAAGGGTTCTCTCATCGACAGCTATGAAGTCGGCGCACAGAATTGGACAGATGATTTTCCCGCAGAGTTCTTCCGTTACCGCAAATATGACGTCATCCCCCTCCTGCCGATTCTGACGGGCCGTTATGTTGAATCACAAGATTTCTCCGAACGCTTCCTTGACGATTTCCGCCGCACAATCTCCGAACTATTCGCAGAATGCTACTCCGAATATTTCAATGTGCTGTGCAAAAACGCCAATCTCGATTTCTTCGTCGAACCATACGTCGGCCCATTCGATGAAATTCTGCAAGGCCGCCAGGCGGACGTCCCCATGGGCGAATTCTGGGGCGGCTCCAACGGCACATGGAAAGCCGAACTCGCCGGCAACATCGCACAGGTATTCGGCCACACCTACGCTAGTACAGAAACGTTCACTGCCGATCCGAACAACGGCCGCTGGCAGATGCAGCCTGCCGACCGTAAGATACAGGGCGACAACGCCTACATCGCAGGTGTCAACCGCTTCATTTTCCACAGCTATGCCCACCAACCGTGGGATGTCACCACACCAGGCATGACGATGGGCCAGTGGGGCTTCCATTTCAACCGCCACAACACGCTATGGAAGACCTTCCCTGCATGGCTCGCCTATCTCGGCCGTGCGCAGTATATGCTCCAGCAAGGCCGTGTCGTCAGCGACGCCCTCTACATCGCACCGGAATCCGTCCCCTGCACAGATAACTACGATCCACGTCTCCCCGCCGGTTACCACGCAAATTGCATTGACGTTCGCTCCTTCCTTGAAATGGTCAAGGTGAAAGACGGCCGCATCGCCCTGCCCCACGGCTTGACGTTCCCCCTGCTCGTCGCCTCCCATACGGAAAACGTCTCCCCCACTATTCTCCGCAAACTCCTCCAACTTGCAAATGACGGAGCCGTCATCCTCCTTGGTCCCAAAACGAAACACGCCTTCGGACTTGCCAACTATCCAAAATCCGACACTGAAACGCAACAGCTCGTCCAGCAGCTTTGGGGCGATTTGGACGGCAAGACAAAAACATCGCACATCATCGGCAAAGGTCGCATTTTCTACGGTGTTTCGCCAGAAATCGTGCTTAACAGCCTTGCCGTCAAGCCAGATTTCCAGGCCGTCTTCCAGCCTGAAAAGAAATGGAAAATCTCCTACCTGCACCGTCAAGACGACAGTGGAAATGACTGGTATTTCGTAACAAATCCCAATCCATCCCCTGTTGATTTCATAGGCGTATTCCGCATCGCCGACCGCATTCCAGAACTATGGGACGCACAGACAGGCAGCTGCCTTGACGCACCCGCCTACGAATGTGTCAACAACTCCACGCGTGTCCAGCTCCGCCTCGACCAGGCGGGCTCCATTTTCGTTGTATTCCGCAAGCCTGCCGTGAAAACAGCCTTGCATTTCTTCAAGCAGCCCGTCAATCATGCCACCGCCATCGCATGGTATCCATCTGCCACAGAAGAACATAAGCAGACATTAATCATCCGCAAGGCAATTTATCGCGCAAACGACGGCTTCGCATCGAAAGACGTCACCGCCCATGTCCAAAGTCTTGTCTCGAAGGACGGAATTCTCAACACCGTCGCCTCCAACGACGCTCTCGGCGGCGATCCCGCCGTGCTCCATCTCAAGCATCTCGCCGTGGAATACACGCTGAATGGAAAGGATGCCACGGAGACGTTCCCTGAAAATGCTCCCGTCGTCATTCCATCCAATGCCGTCAACAAGCCTGATTACGATGTCGCCGCCGTGGACGGCAACATCATCCTTACCGCATGGGAGGACGGCACGCTCGCCATCACAGACGCGAATGGCAAATTCCACTGCCTCAACGCCGCCAACGTCCCCAAACCGATCGCCATCGATGGCCCGTGGGACGTCTCCTTCCCGCCAAATCTCGGCGCCCCCGAAAAGGCAGTCTTCCCCGAACTCATCTCCTTCCCCGACAGCAAGGAGCCTGGAATCCGTTTCTTCTCCGGCACAGCCACTTACACGAAAACCATCAATCTTCCGGCGGAATATGCCAACGCCCCCCTCATGCTCGATCTCGGCAAAGTCCATGACAACGCCCGCGTCTTCATCAACGGCCGCGACTGCGGCATCCTCTGGAAATCTCCTTTCCGCATCATTGCCACAGGCATTATGAAAGCAGGCGACAACGACATCCGCATTGAAATCACCAACCGCTGGGTCAACCGTCTCATCGGCGATGAAGAACTTCCGTCCGATGTCGAATGGGAAGGCAAGCGCCTCAAAGCCTGGCCAAAGTGGTTCCTTGAAGGCAAACCCAGCCCGACTGGCCGCATCGCCTTCACGACATGGCATCATTGGTACAAAGGCGATCCACTGAAACCTGCTGGTCTCGTCGGCCCCGTCCAGCTTTACATCGGGCAACGACAACAATAATTAAGTGCTTAATTTTCAATATTATAGAGCATTAAAACATCCTCCCCGCCATGTAAAGACTGGGGAGGATGCACTCTATGTGACCGTTGGCACAACACGCAAACGCCGCCTGTCGCAAATAGGAGACACTCCATCCCCCATGCGATGACAATTTGTGCCTTTGTCTTGGAATCGACTATCGCTCAATCCAGCAGATTCATTTCATTGAAGACGGCGGAAAGTTCAACCACCTTTTTGAAAATGCAGGGCGCATGGTTGGCTTCGCAGTACCCGTCTGAACGCGAATTGCCGCAAGGACAGACGGTTAGGCGTTTCGGGCAGGACGAATTGTCGATGCCATACGTCTTTTCATCGCCGCGTTTGATGAATTTCTTGGCCATTTTCGCTGCGAAACCGTCAGCGTCAGAACGCAGGAGGGTGGCCTTGAGCTTGTCCGACCACGGCGGCTGGGCGAGTGATGCACTCGCAAGTTGGCTTGAATTGGCATCATAGTTCAACGGTTCGGGCTCCAGTAGGTTGGAAAACAAATAATGCGAACGCCCCGAATGGAATGTTGGAGCAGCCGCCAAGGATTTGTTTTCGTGGAAATCATGCCATTTGCTTAACCACTCCGAATAGGAGGGGATGGCATTGCTTGCCTGTTCGTATGCTTCCCAGAACTGCTTGAATATGTCAGAATCATGAAGTCCTGCAATTTCTATTCCATTGTATCCCAAAAACTTGAGACCGACAGTCTGCAGTGCGAGCAAATCGCATTGGTACTTTATGAAAGCCTCTGAGGATACGGTCTGTTTTTGATCCTTTGATCCTGCAAGATCTTGGAGTTTTGATGCAACGGGCAATGGAATGACAAGTCCTGGTATGTTGATTTTACCGAGGTTTTGCGCTTGCTCAATGGAAAGGAACATTATTCTGGCCAAAACAGGCCTGACCAGTTCACGCATTTGCATAAACCATTGCAACTCTTGGTATTTCTTCAAGTCCCACCCTGCCTGAGTCACGATGAAATCCGCGCCATTCGCACATTTGCGGAACATCTTCGCATATTGAAGACATTGGTCTTCGGGCGTGTATTTGAAAGGATTGACGGCAGCTCCAAGCGATAACTCGGAAGGAAGTTCCTTCAAAGCCGCCAGCGTGTCCAAACTGTCCGTATATCCCTTGACATAGGGTGGATAGCACCCTTTGTCATCAGGCTTGTGATCGGGCGCGATGTTCCCAGTAACGGCAAAAAAATTGACGATGCCCATGGATTTCGCAGCGGCCGCATCCGACTTCAGGTCGCGGATGCCACGCCCTTGCCCCGACAGTGCCATGGTGATGGGGCGCGACGTGATTTCCTTCAGCCGCCCTGTGAAATTGACGACATGGGAAGAAAAGCCGTCTGGCAACATGGATGTCGCCATGAATCCCAGCTTGCCTTCGGGAATAGTCTCATCCGCAGTTTTGATCAAGGTGACGGTCTGTGCACCAAGCGTGCCATCCATCTCCGCACGGCATTCCAACTGGACGAAGAAATCGGAATTGTAAAGCAACTCCTTTAAAGGCGATTGTGCTTCAAAGCATATTTTGAGTTGATTGTCGTCGTGTATGGGGTCATCGTGTTTGGGCATCGTATATTCCTTCCCTCAATAATAGTAATCGTTTTTTCTTTACTATAATCAATGAACGGTATTTCGGCAAACAAAGATGGCGTGTATTAAAGAGGCGCTCCCCCATAACAACACGCCAAGGATTAATGCTTCTCTTTGCAGCAGAGCAAGTTAACTCCAAGAGACCGTTGGATTGCAACAATTGCCTCTTATCTGCCAAACTGTTGAACCTCCCGCCGCATCCTTTCCCGATCTTCCAATGAAGACGGATGGTCATAGTTCAACATCTCATCCACACAAGCCGGATCCGCGTCGATTATTGCATCCAGATAGGGCCGCAGCTTTTGAGGAGGCAATCTCTTCTCATCTTTCTTCCATATTACAATCCAACGCAATGTCATGGCCTTTTCTTTCCGCCGCGTTAGTGGAAGACGTTTCATAAATTTCTCCCAATCAAGGTTATAGACGGTATCACAAAGCCCAATGTTGTCAGGGTCGCGCCATAGCTCAAGCTCCTCGCCAGTCTTCGCACCATGTTGCCGAAGCATGGTCAGCAAACGATCCGTCAGCTTCTCCAACTCTTCTTTCGACAAACGGCAACGATAGTTTGACTTCTGAAACAATTCCGCCTGATCCAACGCCGTCCTCATGGCAAGGCTGCGTTCATCGACAACCAGAAACCACTCTCCGTGTTCTTTTGACACCGTATTCGGATTGCAGCCGTTTTCAAGCAGGAATTCGATTAAATCCAACTGCTTTTCAAGTCTTTCATAATTGGAATACTTCTTCCAATTGGAATCGAACAAGTAGTTGAGATACCAGATGGGATCAACGGTATTGTTATCTATCCATCTGCTATCAAACAAGTTATTGACCGCATTGACGACAGCATAGTCCCGCTGGACGTTCTCAATGCGCAGTCCTTTTTCAAACAGATATCGAAGCAGTTCCAAACTGGCAGGATACATATATGATTGATACTCAAATGCCGCTTCCATGTACCGCAGATCGTTTGCCAGAAGACAGTCTATGAACGGCAGTGTCCCTTGCGGCTGCTTTTTGTACTCATACCAGCAGAGAAGCAGAAGACTCGGCTCGAACTGCTCCTTGGAAGCCAGTCTCCGCTTGAACCTCTTCATATCCCTAAACCGCACATATTCATGAGTTTTCAGATTATCCATCATACGTGAAGTCCGTATGGAAGATTCCATGGCGTTTAAGCCCCAGACAGGGAGAAGCAACGTTTCATACGCGGCTTCAAACGGCAAATCAATCAAGGCTAAAGGATTAAGTGCAAACGAACGCCCTGGAAAGGCTTCCTGAGCCATCTTGCGAGTTACGTAATACGGTTTGTTTCCTGTCTCAAACAAGGCGTTCCCTTCTCCAAAAGCACAAGCTGCAAGACGAAAGCAACCTGTAAACAGCAGGCAGCCGCCACAAACGACCAGCAGCAACAGCGTTCTGACAAAGGCATTCCATTTCAAAAAGCCCCTTGGAAACGTTGTCCCATCTGGCAATGTAACTTGTTCGGCAATAGAGAGTTGTCTTTTCATCTTGTTGACTCAACAACCTTGGTTCACTCCATCTTCGCACGCGGAAAATAGGTGATGCGCAATGCCGTGCAGCCGTACGGCACCAATTCGATGTCCAGCGGATACGTCACATCCAGCTCCGCCTCATAGATTTCCGAAGTCTTTGTCGGATACGGGGCGTATGCGAACGGAGCCTTGTAGGCGTTGACGCGCATTTTCACAGGCGGCTTCTCCCAGACATAGCCATCAGGCTCCGTTTCCTCCATCGTCATCGTCACATTCTTTTCATCCAATGCCACATTCCACGAAATGAACTCCTTGCGATAGCCCATGTTCTCAAACATAGGCGTCGGCTTCTCATTGATGACGGGGCTTACTCCATACCATGCCCAGCCTTCTGGCAACGGCGTCCGAGCATGGCCGTTACCCAAATTGTTCCATCTTTCAGGAATCGGCAGCGAAAACGTCAACGCCCCCCATTGGAGCGTCAACGGATAGTTTTTCGACAAATCGTGGACACGGGATACGCGTGGAACCATCTCCAACGTGACATCAATCGTGTCGCCGTCCGACCATGTACGCTTCAGCTCCGCCCCCTCGACGCCGTTCACGCTTACGCTCCAATTCTTGCACCAATACGGTTTCTTGCAAAAGATTCCAAACGCCTGAGGCTTGTCCGCATGAATGACATAACGTATCGTGTTTCTAAATGGATACAGCGTTTGGCTTTCAATGACCACGCCATGATGGCGGATGGAATACGGTCCGTATGAATTGATGTGGAGGTCGCCTTCGGCATCCGTCATGGCCGCAAAATGGACGAATTCAGGAATCGTTCCGACGGAAGTCACGGCGCAACAGGAAACAGGATGGATTGGCGCGAACAGATGATGCACGGGATTGAAATGGGATGAATTGTCGGAAATGTAAATCTGGTTCGGCGTGCTGTTGTATTGAATCGCCTTCTCGTCCTTTTTGCGTGCGCCTTCGGCGGCGTTGAAAATCATCTCCTCCAGATAATCGCCGTAAATCGTATCTCCAGTCACCATGCCAAGAATGCCGTATGTCGTTGTCAGAAAGGCAATATCGCAATATTCCGTCTCCGCGTACAAGCTGACGGGGGACAGATATTCGTTGTTGGCGACAGGGGCCCCCGTCGAATGCATCGCGCTTTCATGCAGCTTCGCGCTGCCGTTTACGCTGGCCTGGAGCATCCGATCATCACCCGTAGCTTTGTAGATCATTGCGGGGCGGCGCAACTGCCCGACGTACGCCGCCGTATGATTGGAATTGTACTGGAGCTTCGGTGCAAGATACGCTCGTGTGGAATTGCTGAACAAGTCGTTGCGGTCCAAAAAGTCCTCATACTCCAAACAGAAATTCAAAAGCCGTTCGTCTCCAGTCTCATAGTAACAGGTCATCATGGGATCGACGATGTACGCCCCCGCATAACGTGTCTTCTTGTCGCCTGCCCAGTTTTTGCAAAACCATAGCATACAGTGATAAACAGCGTCAAAGACATCTCGACGTCCAGTCGCGTCCCAATAGGCCAGAAGGGCCTTCATGCCGCAGGCCGTCCCCCATGCGTTATAGTCCTCCGTACGGTCGTCCTCCGGTTTGTACGCCCCCAGATAACCGTCTTCCTCTACGTTCTTCAAGACGACCTCAACCCATTCATCTGCGCGTTTGATCAATCCTTCATCCCCAAGCGTAAACGCCAGAGTGATAAATCCAAACCAATAATTTCCAGAGATTTCCGCGCCCCAACCAGTCTTGACGCCGCCCCATTTATCATCCGTCTTCTTCGTTGTATAGGGATCCCAGACCATTTGAGGCTCCAAATCGCCAAGATGGCCACCCATACCGTCGCGACTGCGTTCAAGTTGTTCCCGCAGCCAACCTTCCGCCTTGATCGCACCCAACGGCAACGACTTCAATTTTGCATAGTTTTTCATATCGTCATTACTCTTTTTACAATTGCCTTATGTTTCATGCCATACAATTTAAAGTAAAAATATAACGCGTTTCTGATCTTTTCAAGGTGTTTTTAGATAAAAAACAAGTATTGACTTCTCATGTTTTTTCTTGCACACATTCTCCTGCCTGCTGTTGCAAAATTGTTCCATGCAACATAAAATCATGCACTAAATATAATTTCATCAATATATTAACCCCAAATATCATGTATTTTATTCATTGCATCATTGTATGTCAATTGATACATATCCATCAATTGTTTGGCAATGTCCTCCATGCAAATGCCGAGATTTTTGCATCCCCAGATGAAAAAACGTATGGATTTCCTGCGTTCTTTTTCTTCCCCACGTTCCTCCCCTATCTTGATTCCACGTTCCTCTCCTATCTTGATTCCACGTTTTTCCCCACGTTCCTCCCCTATCTTGATTCCACGTTCCTCAGACTGTTGTTGCCAAATCAATTCTGCATAATGCATATTTTTCTCCAATATGTTGTTTTCAATATATTATGAAAACACGTCATGCACCTTCTCCATGGCATCATCGTGCGACAGTTGATACATATCCATCAATTGTTTGGCAATGTCCTCCTTGCAAATGCCGAGATTTTTGCACCCCTGGATGAAAAAATATATTGATTTCCTGCGTTCTTTTTCTTCCCCACGTTCCTCCCCTATCTTGATTCCACGTTCCTCCCCTATCTTGATTCCACGTTCCTCCCCTATCTTGATTCCACGCTCCTCCCCTATCTTGATTCCACGTTCCTCAGACTGTTTTTGCCAAACTTGTTCAGCATAGTGCATATCGACAACCTCCTCGTTTTCCGGTATTGTAATGGCCAATTTCGTATAAGCGTTAATGACATTTATGGCTTTCCTGGATACTCTCCTGCATTTTGCACATGCCTCCAAGAATGCTTTTAATTTGTCAGGTTCCTTCTCATAGACGATGTAGGCGGCAACCACACCAATGTCAGAGAAGAAACGGTCTGGGTCTTCTTCACTTATCTCCTTTAAAGTCAATACATTCAGTCTTACCTCAAGCATTCGTTCTAACAACTTGTCAAGAGGTTCCTGCCGTTGCATATCAGTCAGCCTATAGTATTTCGACCATTCGTCCACACCCATGTAGAGCACAATGGTAAGCACAAATGGCAGGATATCCTTTTCTGACCATCCTGACAGATAGTCTCGTTCCGGCTCAACAGCTTCATTCTCCAGATGTTTCTCCACAATCCGTTCCATTGCGAATGTAAGCATCTGGTCCTCATACTGCAAGATGCGCATTGGCATACAGGGACACAACGCACTCTGCCCCTCTATTCCCAGCATGAAAATGGACGAGCCTTTCTCATCTGGCAACTCCAGTACCTTCACCGCATCGTGCAACCGCTCACGATAGGCGGCCATTTTCACATCCCCGCGCCTGTCTTTCACCTCCTTTTTCAACGGGACAGACAGGATGTGGACAGAATCCATATCCTGCAGTTTCTCTGGATCGACCCAAAAGCCATATTCTCCAAATACAAGATTGAAGATATCTGCAAATACCATATTCACAGATAGATAGGCTTTCAATGCAAAGTTCTTTTCTCCCATCTTATGTCTTCTTTTATCCTAACCAATAGATATTATACATTATCAAACTACATTTTCAATCATTTCTTTTGTTTTTATCAATTTTTTCATATTGTCATCTGTCAATGCCATTTCAATGCAGTCAAGAGATCGTTGAGCACACATGGATCGGTCCAATAGCTTGAATGGGCTGCCACAGGATTCAGACACCATGTCGCGTGCTGTTCGACCTTGGTGAGTTGTGTGTATAATGGAACGTCATTCGAATTGTAACCCATTATTTTCAACAACGGGGCTAAATCGATGACACCATCCGCCGGCGAATAGTAGTTCTGCCATTTCCGAAAGCCAAAAGTTGGGAATGTCCATCCCAACGGCGATCCCATGGTTGCCCAAAGCCCGTATGACAAGCAACTTAAATTCATGGCATCCCGTGATAAGACCGTCCCCCAACTATGCGCAATCACATTCACATTCAAATACCCCCTCATGGACAACTCAAGCAAAAAATATGTAAGACTCAATGTGGCTATCCTATGTGACAATGGATTCGGAATGAACAGCACAAAACCACCACTCTGAAAGCCACTCCATAGAAATTCATACATGTCCTGATTGCCAGACAAGCTCTCAAGTGTATCTGAAAATGATTCCGACCAATTGACTTCATGTTCTGTCACCCCATGAACGACAACCGTCGCCTCATCATGATATTTTTTCCGTATATCTAGCATATCTTGCATCATCTTAGCATGATATATATCATAATAAGCTGTCGTTGCCAATTTTACACCGACATATAGTGCTGCCAGCTTCAAGGTCAAGGCCATGGTGGCCGTCATGGCGAATTCACCGTTGGCATCACGACCGTTCACAGGATCATTCAAGCAGTACGCATAGCGATGCCACGTCTGCGGCCGCTTGAAATCCGCAGGATGCCTGTCCACAGAAATGAACCGCCGAATCCAAGGCCAATAAAATCGTCCACGAAGATAGACAAGCCCGCTGGCCTCATCCTGCCATTCCCCCGCATATCCAAAGCCATTATGCCCGTCATCGTTCACCCCCCATGTATTATATGTGTATCTTTCTATTTGGTCGCCACTTGCCATCCCACGAATCCAGCCCTTCGAGTCGCTCCAAACATGACAAATTGTACCATCCTTTACCATCCCCTCAAGTCCCATCCCATAAAAATAACTAGTCAAAGTACTAACACCATCGCTTGTCTCCTTCATTTCCAGTAACTGTGCAACACCTTGCCGCGTAACTGTTTCAAAGCAAAATTCACGTTCCAATTCCGAAATTTTACCTTTTTCATTAAATCTTATATGCTGCCGTCTCAATATTCCCGCCAAATCATATTCAAAAGATATTTCCGTTCGCTTTTCAGGTGTCACGATGACCATCCCCTCCAGATGACCTACTGCCGACCATGTCCATTCACGTGTCTCATGCTTGTTTCCCTTTGTTTCCATTCGAATCAATTCACCGTTTTCATTCCACTCAAACTGTGTCTCGCAATGACCGTTTTCATCATCATCAACCATCTTGACTATCTGATCATCATCGTTCATTTGATAACTACGACGTGATATCAAGTTGTCTCTTATTCTCCATTCTTCTGATGAGAGATTCCCCACGGCATCATAGTTTCCATGCCAATTTCTATCTTCTGTATCTTTCGACATTTCAAGGTGTTCCTCAACAAGTCGCCCCCATGCATCATATTTCCAACTCCATGTTTTCGTTGCATCGTCCTCCATTTCCACAGCCTTGACACGCCGTCCATTCCCATCAAGCTGACAACGAGAAGAATACACAAGTTCTCCTCCCATTCGTATTTCCACTCCGACACATCGCCCACAGGCATCATAGTCATAATTCTTTGTCCAACCATCAGTTGTAACGCTTTGCATCACTTGACGGCAAGCATTGAAATCATACACAACTTCCCATCCATCAACCGATTCCAAGCCATCAACCGCGTATACAGCCATACCGTCCAACCGCCCATGCTGGCCACGCATGAAATCCATCTCCAATCCATCGGCTGCAAGTTTCACCACGCCACCTTCTTCGTCAGTGTCCGCCACCCACTTCATACGGCCATTTTCTGACTCTGCAACAAGTTTTCCATCAATATTATATGAATATTCCAACACCCCTTCACTGGCCTCCAAACGAATCAACCGCCCATAATCGTCATAAAAATGTTCCACTTTGATATCAGCCTCCCCTTCATTCCGCGCCTTCCATGCCCGCATTTCTGAAACACGTCCAAGTTCATCATACGACCATTCCATTCGCCTTCCGGAAGCCTCCGTCCTCTCCGTCAGTTGACTGCTTCGCCCCAAATAACGATATTTTTCCACACGCCCCAGCGGACTCGTCTCCATGACCACACGCCCCCAGTCATCCCTTTCGTAACGTCGCTCACGCACCAACGGATCCGTCACCGAAACAAAGCAGCCCCGGCTGTCATATTGATATGTATATGAATAGGCATGGCCTTCCAATTCAGGTAATTGCACAGCTGTAGGCGAATTGCCTAAATCATAGTCATAGAAAGTCTTACCCCCCTCACCATCCGTCTGTTCCAACACCCTCCCTTGACAATCTTGGAGCAAACTCCATTCATTTCCATCAGGCCAATGAACTCCTCTCAACCGCCCGAACTTGTCATAATCCATTCTTGTCTCATGGCCTAGGGCATCCACCTGCCGAACTATATTGCCAATACCATTAAACTCACGCCATTCACAATTACCATAATGGTCGGTTTCACTTGTGCAGTTTCCATTTCCATCATACGTATATTTCATTGAATAACCTAATGCGGAAACACGTCTTGTCACCTGTCCCGCAAGGTCATATTCTGTCAGTTCACCTGTTACAATATCTCCAACACTCTCCAATTCAGTGCGATAACAATCTTCAGACACTTGAACAAGACGTATCTGGGCATTCCGTCGCCGTATTCTGGAATTTTCACGCCCCGTCACATCATAACCAAGCATCCATGCTGTTCCAAATGTCATTTTCTCGACAGCCGAGCCATTTATCAAGACAGCGGTTTCAGGCTCTGTCTGCATAATCAACCGTCCACCAATATCATATACATATCGAACGACCAAACTCTTTTGGACATCTATCTCCTCAACACAACGCCCCGTCACATTATAGCGATACCGTTGATGCTGCCCGTATGAAGTCCGTCTTTCTGCAACATTCCCCGCACCGTCCCTCACAATCTGTGTCCAATCGCCAAGAGAGTCATGGCTTGAAATTACATTGCCATCCGCATCTCTTTCATAGAAGACTCCAAATGTTTCAACATCATTTGTTTGTGGATTGAATCCCTGTTGTTTCAATTCCGACACACGACCAGTACTATCATATAAATATTCCTGACGAGTTCCCCCGACGAAATCCGTCATCGCCGTCACCCGCCCATTTGAATCATGTTCATAAATGGCGAGTTTCTCGCCATTTTCATCCATTTCAGCCTCCAATTCACCATTCTTTCCGAACTGTCGCCGCAACACCGCACCGCCAGGCGCAGACACCATATTTGCGTGACCGCTTGAATCATATTCCGCCGTCATCATACGCCCCATGGCATCAATCTGTCGAACACATTGACCTTCCGAATTATACACATATTTCGTTACATCACCCCCTCCCGTTCGTCGTGATGTCAGATTCCCTTGTGAATCAAATACCTGTGTTATAACACGCCCCAATGGATCAGTTCTCTTTACTTCATGGCCTTCAGCATCGTATTCAACCTGTGTCCGCCCACCATCCGCCTCAATCTTCAATGTAATTCGTCCTGCATTGTCATATCCAAACAATGTTTCATGACCATAGCAATCCGTCTGCAATTCATAGCCGTCTAACGAATCGCGAACAGCCGTCGCACTTGCGCCATCGGCATTGTGAAGCCCGCAATATTCGCCCAACTCATTGTATTCCATAGCCATCAGGCAAATGCCGCGACCATTTTCAATCCCCGTCAGATGATGTGGGAAACGTGCATTTTCATATTTGTAATGGCGCATTGTCTTTCGTTCACCCGAACTGTCTTGAACAACGCTAGCAAGATTTCCCACTGCATCGTATTCATACCGCAATTTATTTCCCGTATCCAAAACAATTTCTATAATTCTCCCCATTTCATCACGTTCCATTTGCAAAACCGTTTTACGACTGCCGTCTCTTTGGATATGAGTGATTTCCTTATCATCCAATCGCCAACTTTCACCATTCCGTTTTCTGATTTGCCGTAATTGCAAATCGCCATAGCAATCAACTATGCTGCTGCCACCATCATCATGGACCATCACGGCTTCGCCCAGCGGCACTCGCTCATACTCGTATTCCGTCCCGTCAACATCCGTCAAAATGAAACCAGGAAAATCATAACATTCCCAATCACATTCATTTCCAACCGCTTCCCAATATGGCTCCATGCCAGGAAGCACCATCAACTTGTTGGAAACGACAGGTCGCAATGTCGCCTTGACACCAGACGGCGCACACCATACGGCATAATAGCAGAACGACCATCCGCCTCCCTCATCAAGATTAAAACGATATGTGCAACGGCGGCCATCAGGAAGCGTCAATGAAACATCACGGCTTCCACTACTACGCACAGACACCATGTTTCCAACTGCATCAATCACCGTCTCGCGTTCATCATCGATTTCCCCGCCAGTAGATGAAAAACTCCATGTCCAGCCAAATCCCATCTCGCCATCCCGTAATTCACCGCTTGAATACGATCGCTGTAACTTCACTTCCATGCCACCAAACAGCACTTTTCCGTCCGTCTCTGTAAACTCGAAAACACCTTGCTGAATCGCCTTTTCAAAATATATATCTCGAACAGATGTAGAGACACCTTTCTCCCCTGTTACCACCAATTCCAGACGATATCTTCCATTGGATAAACCACTAACATCTAACAGGCCAAGCAAGTCATTGGAAACTAAGTTCTTTCGTGTTGGAATCCTATATGCCAGATTATCATCTTCAATAGAATTTTGTATATATTTCAACAACCATCCCTGTGACCGCTCCTCCGCCGCACAAGGCAGCAGATTGCCCAATGTATCCCAAAGACGGAGCATATATCGAGTATCACCATCCTCCGATTTTGCCGTTCCAAATACTTTGATGACCATGTCTTTCATTTGATCACCATCCATGGGGTCGATGATTTCCGCCACGACTCCCGCTGTCACAACATCCTTTCCCTCAGGTTCGTTCTGTTTCCAAATATCTCCATTGGAATAAACTCCAACGGTCAAAACATTGGACGTAATCGCCCGATTCGATGCCTTATCCTCCGCCTCGACCATTAATTCATACACACCATCCTCCACTACCCCAAAATCAAACATCACCTTTCCATGCTTTTCTTTCAAATCCCATTCTTTTAGCAACTTACCATCAGTCAAATCATACAGACTTGCGGCTATTAATGCAAGATCTTCTTCCTCAATGAGATATTCTCCTCTCAACAACACATTTCCATCATCATTCTTTTCCAGCCATGACACAAGTTGGACAATCGGTCTCGTTGAATCCATGATACCCTTTATCTCTTGAGTATCCTGAAAACCATTGCTTGATACACTTCCAAAAAACTCATATTGTCCATCTTGGCAAATATTTCCATTTTCATCACAACCATCCCAATTCACCATGGTTTCACATCCTTCCCCATGATAGGAACGTACTATTGCATTCTGTCCGTTCTTTATATGAATCGTCCAGTTTTCTCCTGATGATGCCTTCAATTTGATAAAAGTCTTATCTCTCTGAAAACTAGAAGGTTCAACAGAAAATTCTTCTATTCTCGGACACAATTTTCTCAATTCATCCAACTGATAAAACATCCCTAGAACTGCAAGTCTTCCTGTTCCATCATCTTCAAGCCAATTAATGTCTCCATCCAATTCACGCAAAACAAGCAATATACATCTTGTCAATGACAAATCATCAGACAACAACGATATGCGTTCCTGCATCGTTGAAATGTCCACCTTATCCTGCAATTCCATAAAAACCGATTGCCAGACCATGCCTCCATCCCCCAACTGCATCAGCCCTGTGTTCTCGCCAACCCAGCATCCACTATCCCCAATCATACCTTCCTTCATCATATCAATAACTGCATTGTTCTCAATCGCCAAGTGCTTATTGATAAATATATTTTTCCCATCAGAAAGCATATCTAAAACAGATGACCATGGAGATTGTTTTTTCAAATTCTTCTGAAACATGTCTAGAATGACTCCAGATATATCAGCCATTACTGATCTTAAAATAAATAAATGGATATTCTTTTCTTCAAAGTCCAAATGTGTTCCCTCCCCCAATTCTCCAACACCAATATAATATCCTGCAACTGTTTTCCCGATATCATCAGTCCATCGCACCCCCTGTTCCACTTTGCTTAACGCCAACCCATCAACATCGCACTTACCCAATACGCCCATAGCCTGCCGCCTCGCCATATCATGCCAATGACGTGCCAAACAAGCCATTTTCTCATTCCAAGTCATTATCATATCGTCAATATTGACTTCATCATGTCTCAATGACAGGCCATAGCCTACCCTTCCGCCACATCCCCCATAATCACGGATTTCGTCTAGCACAGTATCCCCCAACATCCGCCTGAACCTGACTGTGAATGGTTCACCCAATGCAAACGCACCTTGTCCAATCGCTTTCACATCGCCCGAAATCAATTGTGGATATGCCTTCTTCTGACTGCAATTCTGACCATTTTCCAATGACAAAGCTTTTCCATTTAAAACATCAATCCACTGCAAATCAACACTCTGTACATCAACTTGTGGAATTGTCAACTGGCAGACAATCCTGTCGTTACGTATGATATCGACAATGACTTTCGTTATATATTTTTCTGGCATTTCATCATATTCTCCATATTCTTCCAGAATGCAGACAGGGTGAATCCCCAAAGCATATCTGTTCCTATATCCTGGAATATCATCTGAACCATAAAGCTCCGCATCCTCTGTTCCCATTTTCATCAAACGTTGTACAAGTGTCTTACGTCTTTCCAACAAATCTTCCACCGGAAAACCACTGCATACTTTGTCATTTTCCAATACATCGAACTGTGCTTTTTCATTTAACATCTTCCGCAAAGCCACTATTTCCTCTTGTGGAAAAATAGATTCAGACTTGTGTGCCTTCTCACATCCAATCAATGCAGGAAACATATTAACCCACTGTCTTCCACCTTCTTCCAAACTTTCCGATGTCCCGAAATCAGGAGCATATTGTACATGGCACCGTACCCATGCCATGTCGAAAGCAAATCGTCCGTCTGCCATTTGGCAGCCATTGTTTCCATCACCAAACACATCTAGCGGCAACCCTTTCCCCGCTTCCCATGGCAACCATGCCTTCACTTGTTCCATACTTAAACTGACACGTCCTAGCACAAGCCGTGACTCAATGCCTTCACGTTCCATCATGCTCTTGAACGCCATCGCCAAATCAAGCATCGTCCCCCCACCGCACTGCCATACACACGCTTCATGACGATTCCAGCCACAACTTGGACGATGTACCAAACCATCACGGAATTCACAGACTTTCTCCAGCAGACTTCCCCCGAAAACCGTCCCGCACAGCATCAAAATTAATATTATCTTTCTCATTTCAACAACCATCCTTCACCAAACAACATACCATATATACAACATCCCTTTTCAGGTTTCATAATAAATCCATACAACCGCCAATACTTTTCACATCGCTCACAAAAAACAGGCATTGGCTGTTTTTTCAATGCACTATCTTTCAGATTGTTAGGCTTCTTTTCATCCATTTCCCAAGGATATGGTCCGCTTTTTGTCACAATCCGCCCCCAACGCAGACCAAGTCCCTTCATGGCATCAAGATTAGCCCAGGCGCCAGGGACAGTGACATTCTCATTTTCCCTATCATACATTATTGTCCAAGGCTGTTTTTCATTATAAGGTTCTGTTTCCTGCCATGAATTTGAATTTCTTCCATCTCTTTCAGGAACAATTTGTTCTGTTTCAAGACCTTCTCTCTCATTCATTCGCTTCAAGTAAAACACCCCATGTCTCTCCGGCACCTCTGGAATAACTGGCTCGACAGGCTCTATAGGATACAAAGGTTGAGGTTCCAAAGGCCTTCCATCACCACCATCATCTCCGGCATTTCCGCCCTCCCCGGCATTTCCGCCCTCCCCGCCATTTCCGCCCTCCCCGCCATTTCCGCCCTCCCCGGCATTTCCATCTCCGTTGACGTCTCCATTGTTTTCATGGTTTTCTTGATCGCCATTGTTTTCTTGATTCACAGAATCTTCAAATTCCAATTCCGCAACCACCTCTGTTATCTGTTCCTTCAGCCAATCAGGATAAGCATTTTGTATGGATATTTCCACGGAGCATTCCGACTCCGCCAATGTCTTTCCTTCTTTCCATATCCTGCCTCGACATCTATACAATCCTGGAGGAATCCCTTCGCTGTCAAAAGACAGATTCAACGCCTCTGTCCCCCCAAAAGCTACAGGAGAAATTTCCCATTGCTTCACGTCATAAACCTTCTCTGTTTCCGTATGTTCCAACGTCACATCTGCATATATCGGTTCTTCATTGCCATACACGACAACTGTCCCTTGCATAGAAGAATCCTTGACAATCGCCTTTAGTCGCTGTCCTCTTGTATCCTCCGAAAACACAGCTTCTTGTGCAGATAAGATTTGTAGAGTATCCGTCACCCAACTGCGCATTCGCACATCAGGCAAATGTGAAAAATTCACAATTCCAGCCTGCAATCCACCGGAAAACTCCACCTCCAACCATGTCACTACATTCGCGCTCTCCCATACCACGGTTTCAGCCGTTCCATCCGAGATTTGCACAATACGCGACATGTCCCCCTTCGGCAATATAAGCTCTACATCAATCATCAACTCATCGCCCCATTCATATCGTTCAGCAGTCTGCACATCCATTTCATAGCCGCTTCCGGTTCGCTCAACAGCAAGTTCCCCCAATGGAATGACAATGTCCTGCCCTGTATGGCTTGTCCATGAAACACCCCCACCAATCTGCACAACCTCATGTCCTTCATTTTCCGCTTCCCCAAGCCAGTAATCAAAACTCAAATCCCATTCCTCGCCGTCTTTCATGTCGTTGCGAGTCCATTCAAGCAAAACACTGCCATCAGATTGTTCTTCTCCCAAATGCTTTTCAACCATTCCGTTATATATTTTGCCAGGAACTTGCAAAACAACATCCACCGTTTGTGAAGAAATCTTCATCTGCGGCAATACGTCATCGGAAAGCGCCAATACCATCATGGCCGTCTCCATGCACGTCTGGCGCCAGTCAACACGTGTTAGTCCATAATAATACATATCTTCGTCAATCGTCCACTTGCCATCGGACTCCTGCCCCTCCAGAATCTTCCGCCAACCGCCCGTCATCTGCCGCCCCGCCTCCAAACAACCATATCGCCAGTCAAATTCTGCTCCATTGAACACAACGCCTTTCACCCCTACGAGTCCCAAACCTTTTGCTACGCTCCACCAACTGTATCCGACATTGCGTCCTGGCGCTGTTCGCACCCAATCAAACAATTGCGCCGTCCCCTCAACAACCGCCTCACCGATTCCATACCGTTCGTCAAAACACTGCAACTCATCATCTAACAACCCATTTCCAGACATCAGAAGCAATCCTATGACTCCCGACGCATCCAATGATTCCGTATGGTTTCCAGGCGTTGACGGAGTATAGATGAAGCAATTCGTGGAACGATAATAGACGCTCTCCAAAAACGAACGGAATTTCAATCGCATATTACGATCAATCTCCACGCCCCATTGCCCTGCAGCCAACAACGCCATATAATTCCAGCCAGCAATGGACAAATCATACCCGTCACTACCGTCACTGTAGTCGTATGCCCATGAATCCCTGCCACTTGCAGACAACTGCGTCAGAATATAATCCACACCGTCCTCTACAATCTCCTGCAATGAACACGTTTTATCCATCCCCATGGGAGCCTCTCCATGAACCGTCATTTCATACTCTGGCATTGCCGCTGCAATCAATCCACACACAGAGATGGGATGAACATAATTCGAGTATTTCCAAGATGCTCCAAATCGCACAGCATGGCCATTGCCATTCACATCAATCTGATTTCCTGTAGGTTGTGACCATGTTTCACATACATTTGCAAGATAACGGACACCCTGTTCAACACATGGCAAAAACGGATTGTCCTTCTTGTTTACGACACCGAATCCATGGTTGCCGAAAGCCCAGATGGCGCAAGCCGTCGTCGCCGTCCAATACCAGTCGCCATCGCCCTCTTGCCAGCCACCCGCTTCATTTTGACGCCGTTGCAGGTAATGCAGTCCACGTATCACTCCCAACTGCTTCCGCATGTCTATCCCTTCACGGGTTGTCCAATCCATATTGTTTACAACCGTCATCCGTTTGATTGCACAATGCTCCCGGCCTTGACCGTCCCAATATCGCAATCGAATTGTCACCATCCCCTCCACATTGCCATTCAGCAATACAAATCGCTGGTAGTCAAACAGATGCCAACTGTCAGCCAACGGCTTCACTAATCCCTCTGCATGCTCGTCTCCTAAAACCACATTATCTCCCAAAACATATTCCCACACATACGACCACACTTCTCCACGTTCCATTGGAGATACGTCTTGATCCATTTTCTCCCAAGCCAAACTCAACACAGCATCATAGCTTCTTTTGCCGTCTAACACTCCCCAAAGTGTCGTTTCTTCATTTGCAACAATCGCATCCACAGGCATTAGCAGAATATTCTGGCACATCAGCCAAAAACAACTGCAACACACTGCCACCATTATTTTCCAACACATAATCATCACCTCCAAACCAAATGGACATCAAACACGCCAAGTTTTTCTCCAATGGCAGACGTATCCAGCCCATCCATCTGATATACCGACACTGCAACCACGCCCTTTTTCATCTTGTCTTCCGCTTTCACACAGAACCTCGCCTTGCCCTCCGTCACCTTCACTGCACACAAAAAACCATCAACCCATTGAGTATGCAAATCCATATCTCCCTCGCAATGACCATAATAGGACTGTACAGCCAACCAACCATCCATCATCCGCCTCCCTTCCGAATCATATATCTCCTCAAGTTCAATCTCAAGTTCCTCACCATTTTCATCAACCAGCCGTCTGTCATCAGGCTTCACCGAAAAGCCCGCCTCGTGTCCGACAGGCATTTCTTCCCCAATACATCGAATCTTCAATGTATGCCTCAATCGCGCCGCCCCCAATTCAATCTGCCTCGGCCGAACATCATTCTCAACCTCATAACTCTTTTCCTTTACAATAGTTATCAATCTCTTGCACACATACTCCCCCTGCATCGTCACCAACCGTCCTGTCAATTCATACACACCAAGCAGTTCCAACCTCATGCTCCATTTTCGTTCTAACAAACACTGACAACGACGACCTTTTCTTGACAGCTCGACCTCCACCTCCCCGCCATCCATCTCAACACCATCTTTGGACAATTTCCATTCCAATTCCGCCACTCCATCTACGTTCCCGTCATACTCCCAAGACAATTCCAAATCCGTCTCCAATTCTTCACCAAGATACAAAACCTTGTCATGTCCAGGTCTGTCCCATTTGAATTTCCGACAGGTCATGTCCTCCTTTATCACAAAAACCAACACCACCTCCTCAAGCCAAGATCCATCCATATCCCATACAACGACTTGCAACTCATAGCCACCCGCTCCTTGCACACCAGTAAACCAACTGACACGACCATCCGTCACCTCTCCCGCATAAACAAAATCCACAAGCTCATCATCCCTGTAAATCTCAAGCGTCACGACATTTCCATCTGTCAATCCCACCAATTCTATTTCCGCAAACTCACGTGCGCCAAACATCGCCACATCTTCGTCGTCCTTCCAACCAATCTGCATCCCCTCCCCTTCCTTCACCGCCACCAGAAAAGCCCCAAGCGCATCTACAACTGCACACGTCGTCAGCCAATCATCCTCAATACTGTCATCATGCCATTGTCCATCTTCCGACTGTAAATTCACCAGCCAACTTGCCAGCCACTTCCAATCGTCATGCAATCCCAGAAGACACAATCCCTTCAATGCCAATGCCTTGTCATAAGCTCCACCACGATTGCCCAAAACCTCCGTCCTCCATTGTTGTTCAAGCCATAATACACAATCGTCCAACAATTTGCGACTTTTCGCATCCAATCCCCAACCATGCCGACGCACCATTCCGCCAACCTTTACCAGTTGACACACAACACGCTGCTCGTATGTCCCGCGACGACACAACGCCACGCACCCATCATCCATGAATCTTTTTACCAGCCAATTCCAGCCAATTCCACATTCCTTTGGCGGCATCTCCAAATCCAGCAGACATTCCATCGCCAACAACGTCCCCCATACCTCAGATTGCCCCCCAGCCTCTACAGGCCACCCACCGTCCACATTTTGAAGTCTGGTCAATGCCTTAACCTCCCGTGCGCAAACAACATCACGCATCCCGTCAAGAAGTCCGCCATCACCTTCCTTCGACATCAATTGTACCTGCAATGCCAATCTCGCTTGCTCGCCAGCCTTGCCACCATGCCGCCCCAGCACGCCTATACCATAATAATAGGCCCAACATCCATGTTCGCCGCTCCCCCCCGCAATCATCGCCTCCATGCCACCACGATAGGCCGAATCAAGCCCAAGCACCGAAATACCAATCAACAATAGCAGAATAATGCTTTTTATTTTCATCACTTTCCTCGTTATATTTTCTTATTATTGCATTATTATACCCTCCATTTTTCCATTGTCAAATGGCCACAGAAATATTTTATTGCATTTTAAATATTTTATAAAATTAGTTTAATAGACTTATATAATGATTCTCAATGATTCTTTACGATTTATGATGATTCTCTATGATTCATTTTTATCAATATTTAATGATAATAAATGAATTAACCATAATTTCAGTCATCGTCATGTAACTCATTTTCAATGCAGTCCTTCCTCATCTCCTCCTGCAAACTCCCCAAGACACAAAAAAGCGGAGGCCGATGAAATGAATCATCGGCCTCCGCAAATGAGAATTTTTCAGACTAAAGAACAGCGATTATTTCGTCTTATTCCAGAGGATGTCCTTGTCCATGCCTTCAAAATGCTTGATACTGGAAGCATGGCCGTCAATGAAGCAGAGGTTCGCCAAATCATTGTGGCGACGGGCGATCTTGCAGTTGGTGCTGTTGATGTCGAAGAAAGTCGCATCGTTCCAGAGTTCATTCTGGATTGTATCGATGGCGTTGCAAGTCTCGGACGGATACTTGAACTGGCCCAACGTGGGCGTGCTGCCAGTACCATTGTGGCTCATCGTACCGGTTATACGGTCAGGACGCGTGAAATTGTATTTGACGGGGCGCTGCAAAACGGAGCAGATGGAATGGTCGTCTGTCGCAGGATTACGCCAACTGTATTCCAACGGCGTCGTGGCGGGGCAGAGGAAGCTCTTCCATTCACCCGTGTAGTTGTAGAAGGCGTCTTCCCACCACCACAGGTCGGCTTCCGGTCTGCCGTAGAACAGCGACCAGCAGAGGTTGTCGTCGTAGTCATTGCTGTACATGGTTGAAGCCAGACCAATCTGCTTCAAATTACTCGTGCAGGAGATGGCACGGGCCTTTTCACGGGCCTTCGCCAGAGCGGGCAGCAACATGGCCGCCAAGATGGCGATGATCGCAATCACAACCAGCAGCTCAATCAGCGTAAAACTCAAAATTTTCTTCATTTGCCTTTTTCCTTTTTTAATTTGATTGTTTGACACTACCCATTCTCTTTACTCAATACGCATTGAAAAATTAATTTAACATTAATTTTTCTTTCTGTCAACAAATAATTGATTATTTTTTAAAAAAAACGCTGTTTCCCGAAGATTATTTTATTTCTGCACCTTCATTAGATAATCCCCCATGATGCGCAACGTCTCGTCCAGAATCAAATCATGGGCGTCTTCAATCTTCTCTTCCTTCTTCTTGCTTTGCCTGCTTTGCTTACGAGAATTCTTTCGTTGCGCCTGGAATTTCTGCACCATCTTGGAAGCCTTCTCCTCACTGGCCATGAAAGCCTTCCTTTCGCTCTTGTTCAAAGAGACTTCCTTCTTCTCCCGCAACTGCTTATAGAAATCGATGTCATTGAAATACTCCTGGAAATCAGCGGCAGCGGCCACGCGCGCCTCGGATTTCTGCCGCAAATCGTCTTTCAGGCTCGCCACTTCGGTAAATATCGGATATTTCGTCGGTTCGATTTCATCCCATTTCAACACGTATGGCAGCGTTTCCTCTCGTGTCTCCATACAATCTGCAAACGAACGGAACGTAATGTCAGGCGTCACGCCACGAACCTGCGTCGATTGACCATTGATTCTGTAGAACTTAGCAATCGTCATTTTCAAGGAGCCAAAGCCGCCGTCCTGAGAGATGCGCCTCATGCCAAAACTACGGTCCAGATCGTACGCATTCTGCACCGTCCCCTTGCCGTGGGTCGTCTTGTCGCCGACAAGCAGCGCACGGCCGCTGTCCTGCAACGCAGCTGCAACGATTTCACTTGCGGATGCGCTGAAATGATCGACCATCACCATCAACGGTCCCTCATAAACGACATCCTTATCTCTGTCCATCAAACGTTTGACACCACCTTGCTGGTCACGAATCTGCACCACGGGGCCTTCCTTGAAAAACAGCCCCGCCAGACTGACGGCATCGTCGAGACTGCCGCCGCCGTTGCCGCGGAAATCCAGTACCACACCATCGATTCCACCGTTTTTCACACCTTCCTCCAACAGCTTACGCACATCGCGGCTGGAACTCTTGTAATCCTTGTCCCCGTTGTTGCGCGCTCCGAAATCCGCATAGAACGACGGCAGGTAAATCACAAGAACTTGCGCATCTTTGCCATTCTCCAATTTGATGGTCTTGACTTCGGACTGCGCCTCCGCCTCCTTCAACTCCACTTTGTCACGCACGATTGTAATCTGCTTCGGCGTATTGGAGCCTTCCTCCAATATCGTCAAATGCACTTTCGTACCGCTCTTGCCGCGAATCTGGCTCACGACCTTGCCAAGTTTCATATCGACCACATCCACAGGCTCCGCACCATCCTGCGCAACGGCGATGATGCGGTCCCCCTCCTTCAGCCGCCCGTCACGATCCGCAGGACCGCCTGGAACGATGGAGACGACAACGACATACGAATCCTTCGTGGAAAGCGTCGCACCAATGCCTTGCAGCGACAAACTCAAATCGATGTCAAAATTCTCCTTCGTCTCTGGAGCCATATACACGGAATGCGGATCATACGTCTTCGTGAGACTCGACAAGAAAATCTCCATGACTTCAATGGACTCCACATCTAAACGCCTTTTGTAAGCACGTGCATACGACTGCGCTAGACGGTCTTTTGGCGGCAGCAGATGGATGTCCTTCGTCTCTGTTTCTTCGCCTTTCTCCGCCTTCTTTTTCGCCTCTTCCGCATTCTTTTCCTCTCCGAGCTGATCTGCGAGCAGAGCGTTTTTCACACGACGACGCCACAAGTCCTTCTGCTCCTCCTTCGTCTTGCACCACGGCATTTCCTTGTAATCTGTCCTGATGCTTTCAGAAAGCGAAAAGTCATGTTCGGCATATACAGCCTCCACCGAATAGACCGCCCACTGCTGCATCCGCTCCAGCAGACGTTCATACACCTTGAAGGCAAAATCAACACGTCGCCTCAAATTCGTTCCATCTCCTAAAATCGTCTCGTATGAACGGAAATCCTCTATGTCGCTTTCCAAGAAATACATCCGCGTATAATCCAAACTGCGGAAATATTCATTGAACCACACACTCGAACGCTGTGCGTCAATCTTGCCAGGCGTATAATGATATTGGCAAATGAAATTGACAACTCTCCGATTCAAATCCAAATCACGTGAATTGAACTGCGGGGCTTTGGGCGGACGCTTCAGCATCTCCTCCACCGTCTCCTCCGCTCCGAACACCGCACCTTGCGCAAATATCAGAACAACCGCTGCAAGACAGGCCAGATGAATCCCTTTTACCCTTTTCTTGAAAAACATTTCTTTTCCCTTTTTTCAAATATTGTTTGCGTCTTTTTCAGACTTTAGATTTTTCTAACTCAAACAAACTCAAGTTTTTTCACATATCCCTCGCTAGCTGACGACACCTTTTCCAACAACTCCTTCTTCATCGACCGTTCAAACACAAACCTCACCGTCGAGTTCAACACGCGGATGCGCAGGCATCCGTTGACCAGACTCAACGGCCGGCACATTTTCGCGTTGTCCTCCCCCACAATCTCCTTCCAGCCATCCTGCAATTTCGTCAAAAGCAGCATCTCCAACTGCCCCACGTCAGCAAGCACGTCATTCACCATCGCCCCCATGTCCGCCTTCATCGGACGCAAATCCGCGAACACGGCCGCCTCGCGTTCTTCGCCAAGCCAACTTCCCAGAAGTTCTTCGCGACTCGCCTCCCGCTTGCTCGGTATGCGCCATTCGCCAACCTTCCGTTCGCTGTCCTCACGCCTAAGCCATTCGTCTTGAACTCCGTTCAACTTTCCGCTCCTTTGACACCGTTTCCATTGTTTTGTTCCGTCACTCCCCCCATCCCATGCAAAATCTATTAACATAATGCCATTTACTTCTTTTTCACCCAACAACTATTCGACTAACTCAAGTTTTCTTATTATATTAATTGGAACATTCATTTATCGCTGTCATTCGGAGCCATCCAATCATGATCGCAGAAAATCTGAAATCCATAAAAGACCGCATCGCCGCCGCCCTCTCAAAAGCCAACCGCCCGCAGGATGGCGCCATGCTGCTCGCCGTCTCCAAAACCTTCCCGCCGGAAACCATCATTGAAGCATATCATGCGGGACAGCGTGCATTCGGCGAAAACCGTGTCCAGGAACTCGTTGAAAAGGCTCCAAAACTGCCGCAGGACATCGTTTGGCACGTCATCGGCCATCTCCAGCAGAACAAAGTCCGGCAAGCCCTTCAGCACGCCATTTGCATCCATTCCGTCGATTCATCCGAACTGTTCGCACGCATCAATCGCATTGCCAATGAATTGCGTGTCTCCCCCACCATCCTTCTAGAAGTCAATATTTCAGGCGAAGAATCGAAATTCGGCCTCAAGCCAGACGACGTCGAAAGGGTCATTGCGGACAATCTCGGAGGCTCCGCCCACTGCGCAGGGCTCATGACCGTCGCCCCCGCCACCGCCACGGAAACCGAACTCCACGGTATTTTCGCCGCGTTACGAAACCTCCGCGACAAATTGCAGTCTAATTTAAATATATCCCTCCCTGAACTGTCCATGGGCATGTCGGGGGATTTCGAAATCGCCATCGCCGAAGGCGCGACCATCGTCCGCGTCGGCTCCGCAATCTTCGGACATCGTTGACAACCATCGCAATATCATTTACACCAATATCTTAACATCAACCGAGGCCTACGCATGAAACACAATCTCTGCTTTCTCATCCTGCTTGCAGCAACCATGCCAGCCTTCGCCATCTGGCCGTTCAAGACCACGAAGCCCGTCAAGGACAAGGATACCATCCATATCTACAATCCCAAGCTGCCCACCGAAAATGTCAAGACCCGCGAACGGCCAGACGAGAGCGACAAAATCGATGCCGCCCATCTCGAAAAGCTCGCAAAGGCCGGCAATGACAACGCGCAACTCGCCATCGGAAAATGCTATTTCGACGGTGTCGGCGGCGTCAAGCAAAATTACAAGAAGGCTGTCAAGTATTTCGAAATGGCCTGCGAAAACAACAACGCCAGTGCATTCTTCAATCTAGGTATTTGCTACGACGGCGGTTACGGTGTCAAACAGGATATCAACAAGGCCATCGAATACTACAACAGAGCCGCTGATATGGACGTGCCTGAAGCCATGACCAAGATGGCAGTCATCGCCGAACAAAAAGGCGACTATACGACCGCCCTCAAAAATCTCCGCAAACTCGCCATCCTCGGCAATCCAGTCTGTATGCGAAAAGTCGCAATCTTTCTCATGAACGGACTCGGCACTCCCGTCAACGACACGGAAATTATCGATATGCTCACCGCCGCCGCCCAAAAAGGCGACAGACGCGCTCAAGTCCATCTCGCCGACTGCTATCAGCGCGGGCAGGGAGTCGAAGTCAACTACGACGAAATGTTCAACTGGCTGATGCTCGCCGCGCAGGACAGCGATCCAGAAGCCCAGACAAAACTCGCCTACTGCTATCAAAAAGGCTATGGAACCGTCAAAAATACGGATGTCGCCTTCAACTGGTATCAGCTCGCCGCCAACGCAGATTACGCCCCCGCATTGGTTTCCTTAGGTGATTGCTATCGCGATGGTTCGGGCACGGCAATGAATCCCGCAAAGGCCGTCGAATGCTACAAGGCCGCCGCCGCAAAAGGCGATTCCATCGGCCAGTTCCGCCTCGGCTCCGCTTTTTTGACGGGATATGTCGTCAGGCAGAATCCCGAAGAAGCGTTCAAATACATCTCCGCCTCCGCCAACCAGGACTTTCCGCCTGCCGTCTGCCAGCTGGGGTTCCTCAATGAAAAAGGCATGGGCACCCCCCCAAACCCCCTGACGGCCTTCCATTGCTACCAGAAAGCGGCCGCCATGAAGGAACCTCAGGCCATGCTCAACCTCGGCCTGTGCTATCTCAACGGCATCGGCACGGTAACCGACCGTAATGAGGCCCGCAAATGGCTCGCAGAAGCAGCAAAGAACGGCTCCAAGGAAGCCCTCCAGCAACTCGAAAAAAATTTCGCGCAAAACCAATAGTCGGAACAAACACACACGAACAACTCGTTTTATCACGCCGCGCAAGTCGCGGCATCCCCTATAACATAGGAGGAAATATCATGGAAGCAAAACGAATCACCGTCCGCGACCTCGCCAAAATGAAGGCGGAAGGCCGCAAAATCACCACCATCACATCGTATGACGCCATCACTGCGAGACTTGTCGATGAGGCGGGCATCCAGCTCATTCTCGTCGGCGACTCCGCCGGCAATACGGTTCTCGGCTATGAAAACACGATTCCAGTCACGCTGGAGGAATCACTCATGCTGACGGCCGCCGTCCGCCGCGGCGCAAAGCATGCCATGGTCATCGGCGACATGCCGTTCATGTCCTATCAGGTTTCCGAAGAGGAAGCCGTCCGCAACGCAGGCCGCTATCTGAAAGAAGCTGGAGCAGATGGTGTTAAGCTCGAAGGCGGACGCTCCATGCTGAAAACCATTCGCCGCATCGTCGATGCCTCCATCCCCGTCTTCGGACATGTCGGACTCCTCCCGCAATCCGTCTTGAAAGACGGCGGCTATAGAATCCACGGCCGCAACGAAGAGGCGAAGCAAATCATCGACGACGCTCTCGCCGTCCAGGAAGCAGGTGCTTTCGCCGTCGTGCTCGAAGGCGTCCCTCGCGATCTCGCCAAGGAAATCACTGAAAAGCTGACCATCCCGACCATCGGCATCGGCGCAGGCCCCTACTGCGACGGCCAAATACAGGTCGTAACCGATATTCTCGGCCTTGGCACATTCGTCCCGCGCCACGCCAAAGTCTTCACCAACCTTGCGCAATACACCGCCGACGCCTTGAAACAATACCGCGAAGAAGTCGAGGCACAGACATTCCCAGCCGAAGCAAACTCCGCAAAATAAAACATTTACGCTTATCATGAACATCTGCAAAACTCCTTCTGAAATCAGCCAGCTCTGCGATGCCTGGCATAAGCAAAACCTTACCATCGGTCTCGTCCCCACCATGGGCTATCTCCACGACGGCCATCTCTCCCTCATGGACATCGCCAAATCGAAGACGGACAAGGTCGTCGTTTCCATTTTCGTAAATCCCACGCAATTCGGCCCCAACGAAGATTTGGACAAGTATCCGCGCGATTTCGAACGGGACGAGAAGCTTTGCCGCGATCGCGGCGTCGATGCTGTCTTCTATCCCACTCCTGCGGAGATGTACGCCCCGGATTTCTCCACATGGGTTACGGAAACATCTCTCTCCCAAGCACTTTGCGGCCTCTCACGCCCCATTCATTTCCGTGGTGTCTGCACTGTCTGCCTGAAATTGTTCAACATCGCCCGCGCAGACGTCGCCGTATTCGGCAAGAAGGACGCCCAGCAGGCATTGATCATCAAGCGGATGGTCCGCGACCTCAATGTCCCAATCAACATCATCATGGCCCCCCTGATCCGCGAACCCGATGGTCTCGCCCGCAGTTCACGCAACAAATACCTTTCCGCAGACGAACACAACCGCGCACTTTCCATTTCACGCGGCATCTTCGCCGCCGAAGCGGCATGGAAAAATGGCGAAAAATCCGCCGCCAAATTGACGTCCATTCTCCGCAAGTCCATTGAAGACGCAGGCGGACAAGTCGATTACGTGGAACTCGTCTCCCAATCCGCCATCCGCCCGATTGAAACAGTTGATCAGCCCGCCCTGCTGGCCTGCGCCGCCTATTTCGGCAAGACACGCCTCATTGACAACGTTTTTTTGGAGCAATAAAAAACAAGCCTCTGGAAACTCTTGCCATTTCCGAGCTTCCAGAGGCAGCAGTCTTCAAAATCCATTCTTTACTGCGGCCAGACCTTCTTTAGAAAATCAATGCTCTTACGCGCAATCATTTCTGCGCCAAAAGAAAAATCGAAGACTTCCACTGAAGCGTAGTCGTCGTAGCCAATGGCCGCCAAACCGCGCTTGATCGGCTCATAATCTGTGTCGCCCCAGCCCGGACCATTGCGGTTCGCGTCATTCACATGAAGATGCGATGCATAGCCTTTCCCGTCCATGATGATTTCATCCAGCGGACGGCCCTCCCCTTCGCCGCACATCGCCTTCACATCGAGATGCAGTCGGAAATTCGGATGGTTCACGGCTTTGCACAAGGCAACGCCTTCCTTGACCGTCGTAATGAAATTCGTCTCCGCAGGACTTAGTGGCTCGATGCACAATTTCACGCCGCGTTTTTCCGCCTGTTCCATCAGCGATGAAAACGTCTCCTTGGCATAGTCAAATGCCTGGGCATACGTCAATTCTGGAACGACATTACGGCTTTTCGGTGAACCGATGACCATGCGATCGCCGCCCAAATCCGCACAAAAATCAATCAACGCGGAAAAATAGTCCCGCGTCTTCTTACGCAATTCAGCATCCGGCCCGTTGAGATACAGTCCGGCTGGCTTCACCAGAAGCCAATGCAGCCCAATGATTTGCACGCCCGCCGTCTCCGCCGCGGAACGCAGGGCATCACGGCGGGACATCGGAATGTCCCGCACATCATCCGCCAATGTATAAGGGGCGACTTCCACGCCATGATAGCCTGTGTCACGCGCCAGTTTCAGCGCGTCCTCCAGCGGCCATCCGTCGCAGAATTCATTGCACATCGCGAACTTCATGATGCCTCTGCTGTTGCAATCCGTTATTTCGCAGGCGGTTCGATGACATCGAAGCCTGTGTAGGGGCGCAGCACTTCAGGAACGACCACGCTGCCGTCCTCACGCTGGTTGTTCTCAAGAATCGCGCAGACGACGCGGTCCGTCAATCCCGTCGCGGAAATCGTGTGGACGAAGCCGCGACCACCTTCCTTATCCTTGTAGCGGATGTTCAAACGACGGCTCTGGAACTCCGTAAGATTCGTATTGGACGTCACTTCACGATACGCTCCAAAGCCCGGATACCACGCTTCGATATCGTATTTCTTGTAGCCAGGAGCACCCATGTCGCCAACGCAGACGTTCACGACGCGGTACGGAATGCCGAGAGCCTGAAGCATGTACTCTTCATTCGCAAGGCATTCTTCATGGCATTTCGGAGAATCCTCCGGCAGGCAGAAGATGATCTGCTCAATCTTATGGAACTGATGCACGCGGAAGATGCCGCGGGACTCCTTGCCGTAGCTGCCCGCTTCCGTGCGGAAGCACGGCGTGTAGGCCGTGTAACGGCGCGGTAGCGACTCCGCCTCCAGCGTTTCGTCCGCATGATACGCGACCAAGGTCTGTTCACTTGTGCCGATCAAGGCAAGATCTTCGCCCTGAAGCGGATAGGTCTGGTCACGGAAGAACGGCAGATAGCCTGTACCATACAATGTGCGCTCCTTCGCAAGGCAGGGGGACATGAACAGCGTGAAGCCACGCGCCACCAGTTCCTTCTGCGCCCAGAAATACATGGCCTGCGTCAGCTGCGCGCCTTTGCCAACCCAGTAGTAGAAGCCTGCGGCAGCGACTTTTGCGCCACGAGCCGTGTCGATGATGCCCAGAATCTCGCCGATGGCCTGATGGTCGCGCCCCTTGAAGGAGAATTCGGGCTTGTTGCCGACGAAGCGGACGGCGACGTTGTCGTTGTCGTCCTTCCCTTCCGGCACTTCATCGGACAGCAGGTTCGGCATCCAGCTCATCATCTCTTCGACTTTCGCCTTCAGCTCGTCCATTTTCGCTTCCTTCTCGCCCAACGTGACTTTCATCGCCTTCACCTGTTCACGGGCTTCCGGATTCTTCTGGCATTCCTTGCTCAGGGCGTTGCGCTTTGCACGCAAGTCTTCAACTTCCTTGATCAGAGCAAGATATTCTTTGTCCATGGCGGCTAACGCATCCACATCGACGTCGCATCCACGACGCTTCGCATTCGCTTTCACCATTTCCGGATTTTCACGCAACAACTTGATGTCAAACATTTTTCCTTTCCTGTCTTGTTTAATTACGAATTATGAATTATGAATTGTTAATTGTTTTTATCAACTATTGCAAATTTTATCTGCGCCTCCGTCACCAGTTCCGAACCAACGTAGAACTGCCCCATGGCTATGCCGAAATTTCCCTTCTGCTCACAGCTTATCTTCTCCCAAATCCGCGACCCAGCCAGAACTGGACGGTGGAACACGGCATCGTCTATCGACATGAAGAAGCCCAATTTCCCCTGCATCGCAGGTTGGTTCAGCAACGCCGCGCATCCCAGCTGCGCTCCAGCCTCGATTTGCAGAAACCCCACAAATTCAGACTGTTCCGTCGCCGCTACGAACATCTCGCTGCCCGCCACGTTCTTGCATCCAATCACGCTGGCAGGATCGTCCAACCCGTATGCACGGTCAACGAACAAAAACGGATAACGATGCGGCAGCACCTTCATTACGGCGACTGAATCCAACCATGACTCCGCTCCCGACACGGACTCGCTGAGCGGATTCTCCCCCGTCGTGTCGTATGGCTCGTACCATCCCGCACGCCGCCCCAAAATCACGGAACCGCTGGAAGCCGCCTTCCCGTCTTCGCACGTGTTCTTCACCATGAACTCAACCGTCCCGTCTTCATTCTCGCCTTTCAGCTCGCATTCGACTTTGAGCATCATGCCAGGCATGACTGGCGTGCGAAATTTCACACGTTTCAGCCCCAGCAGAACGACATCGCCTTCACCTGGAAACATCGCATTGAAAAGCACTTGACTCGACTGCACCATGCCCGCGACCTGCAAGACGCCAGGCAGTACGGGCTGCCCTGGAAAGTGCCCTGCAAAATGCGATTCGCCAATGGACGACATTTTCACGCCTGTCGCGCGCCCCGCCTCCGCATCGACTTCCAGATTGTCCAGCATCAACAGCGGCGCACCAAGCTTCAGTGTCCGCTCAAGTTCTTTTCGACTGTAATTCATACTCATCACTACGTTCCGTCTCGTTCATTCTTCTGCTCTTGCCACTCACCGAAAAATCCCCAACTAATAAGATATTGTATTTCTTCAGCTTTACAAGATTTCAGAGGTTGTTAATCACTAAAGTTATGCCGCAAATGATCAGCATCACGATGACAAAACGCTTCACAGCGCGTTCAGAAAGCCAACGGCAGCAATAGATTCCGCTGAAAAGCCCCAGCAGCATCACGGGAGCGAGGCACAATGCCTGTTTCAGGATGTCCCATGTCAAAATGCCGTAAATCACGTACAGCCCTATGCGGAACAGCGATTCCACAGTGAACACAAAGCACACATTCGCCTTGAACGCATGGCTGTCTTTCGCCGTCCGCCCCACGTATGCCCCGATCAGCGCCCCGATCCCATACAACCCGCACAATATACCCGAACAGACACCGATGATCGACAAAACGATTTTTGACTCTTTCAGCGTCGTCGGATGGAACTCCCTCAGCAGCAACTCGATGCCTATGCCAATGATGACGAATCCAAATATCACCTTCACAATGTCCGCCTTGAAATTTTTCAAAAAAACTGTCCCCACCACGCTTCCGACCAATACGACAAGAGCCAGCGGCAAGCATATCCCCCAATCCAGCGATTTACGCTCGCGCCACGCGATAATGACGCTCGTCGGCCATCCGATGACAAGCTCCACAGGCGAAATGTTGATGTTGTTGTGGCTGAAACTCAAAATCGCCGAAAACAAGATCGCATTCGCAAAACCGCACACGCCTTTTACAAAAAAACTACAATATGTCGCGACTATCCACCAAACCATAATTCACAATGCTCAATTCACAATTCACAATGCTCAATTCACAATGCTC
This sequence comes from Victivallales bacterium, assembly GCA_017964325.1. The sequence continues at coordinate 62,918 of JAGCSE010000216.1, forward strand.
AATTCACAATGCTCAATTCACAATGCTCAATTCACAATGCTCAATTCACAATTCTCAATTCTCAATTCTCAATTCACTATGTTTTATTACATCTTATCAATCCTTATTGCAATAAATAAAAAAAGCAAGTAAATCACTATACATATACCATACAATAATTGTGAATTATGAATTGTGAATTGTGAATTATGAATTACTTTCCATCCAATCGAACGGCTTGAAGACGGAGCTGTTTTCCGTGAAGCCGATGAACAACGGTGAATCATGCCCGCCGCCAGGGATTTCCACGTATGCGAAGCCGCGCTCCTCCGCCATCACGCCTGCAAAACGTCGCGCATCCGCCACGGGCATCAGTTCATCAAACGTCCCCTGCGCGTAGAAAATCCGCTTTCCCTTCAGCGCCTGCCAATTGTGGAGGGCGGAATGCGCACGCATCAACGTCGTGTCGTTGTTGTAATTCTTTTCAATCGCGTCCGCGATGTCCTTCAGCACAGGAATCTTGTCCTGTCCCTTGCGGCAGAAAGAGATGTACGACACCAAATCCGTCGCCGCACCGTTTGCCACGACGCCCGCCACGTTCTGCGGCCGCAGGCTGGCATACGTCAGATTCGACGTGCCGCCCATGGAGCCACCGAAGAAATAAAACTTATCAGCCTTGTATTCCGCACGAAGGAAATCCAGCAGACCGTCCAAATCCTCCACGGCGGGCGGCGACATCCATGCGTTGCCGCGCAGGGTCGGCGTCAGAATCCCATAGCCACGTGCTTGGAAACGAGGAAGATACCAATCTCGGATATCCTGCCGCGTATAGAGTTGGTCGCCCAAACTGCCATGGCCATGAATGCAGACAAGCCATTTTGTCCCGCCATTGGGCGGCGGCAGCACCATCGCCCAGTCATCCAAACCATCCACGCCGCTCTTGTATTGAATTCGTTTCAAGCCTTCGGGAAAGCCGTTGCCAGCCGCCTCAATGCGAATGTCCTTCAATTCCATATTCTTCCGTCCTTTTTCCTCGACTTAAACGTCGCAAAATCATCACTTTTTTCTGACAAATGGCTTGTCAAATCAAAAATCGCTTGTATAGTAATCTCACTTTCCGCAATTCATGCGGGTGTAGCATAGTGGTAATGCTCCAGCCTTCCAAGCTGGTGAGGAGGGTTCGATTCCCTTCACCCGCTCCAAACTTTCTCAAGCCCAGTCCCAGTCACGGGACTGGGCTTGTTTTGTACTCAAATCCCCTGCTTTCAGCGGCTGGAGCATTACCACTATGCTACACCCGCATGGGCTGGAATCGGCGCAAAATCGGCACGGACATTGTTGACCGTCAACTAAACGTCAACAGTTTTGAGGTGTCGAATGCACAGAAGAGGCAACGGAACAGGGACTTTGTACAAGAAAGACGGATTTTTTCGCTACAAATATACCAATGCTTTAGGGAAAAAGCAAACCGTCACATTGAAGGATTCCGAAGGACACCGTGTCAGCAAGCGAAAAGACGCGGAAAAGCTGATTGTTGCTTTGACGGCGCAGACGCTTGAGGTCGATGCGCTGAAGACCAAGACGCAACTGATGGAACGTGTTGCCGAAGCACGTGGCTATACTTGCCAGATTCCCATCGAAGGATTCTGGGAACGGTTGCAGACACACCCGAATTATGATTGTGATTCCGATGGAGTCAATAAAGCCCGAATCATCGGCTCATTCTTAAAATGGCTTGCCGACAAACACCCAGAACTGAAGACAATTGGTGAAATCACTGTTGAAATCGCGGGGGAATATTTAAATAAGGTATGGCAATCAGGCATCACAGGATTAACCTACAACGTCAAACTGCGAATTCTGAGAAATGCTTTGGCGGTATTCATGAAGGAAGACTGCCCGTTCAAGGATTTCCAGAACAAACGGCATTACCCAGAAAGCCGAAAGCCTTTCACGGAAGAGCAACTGAAAGCCATTTGGGCGGCTATGGATGACCCTGATTTCATTATGGTGAACAAACAGGAATTGTATGTTGTTCTAAAGACGGCATATTACACGGGGCTTCGCCGTGGCGACATCTGCCTTTTGAAATGGGCGTCTATCCTCAACAATTCAATAGTGTTGAAGCCGTCCAAGACGGCTCATAGCAGTGGAATGGTCATTACTATTCCCATTGTGGCTCCCCTGCGTGAACTACTGGACAAACTCCCCCGCAACAGCCAATACGTTTTTCCACAGACAGCCGCTCGTTACACGGAAAATATTTACAGTCTTACCAACGATATCCGTCATTTGTTGGAGCATTGTGGAATTCAAACCTGCGAGAAAGTTGAAGGACACCGAAAAATCAGAGCACTGAGATATGGGCTTCATTCTTTTCGACACACATTTATCTCCCAGCTTTTGAATAAAGGTGTGGATGCAATTCTCGTCCGAAGCATGGTGGGACATCGTTCAGAGATGGTAACGCAAATTTATGCCCATATTAGTGATGATGCCAAAGCCCGCGAACTTGCCAAAGTGTTTGGTTAATAATACTTTAGATGGTATATGAGTTTTTTTGTCTTATTCTTCCCAAACAGGCCCATTGCTTGACTTGAAATGTGCCTGTTGTCCACGCCAAAGAACTTGTCTGAATTGGCAATGAGAAATAATTAGGAGATTAAGTGGCTTATGTGTATATTGCCATTATATTGCAATGATTGACTGCTGAATGAATCCATAATAATAGATGACCGATTCTTTTTCCAGAGGTCAAATCCGTTTTCAACAAGGCTTATAAGTTGCTTTCAGACAAGATAGAACCGAAAATTTACCAGTAAATGTGATGCTGACAGAAGAAAAGCAACAAAATTTAGTTTACTAAATTGGTTCTTCATTCTGTAACTCATCGTATGTGAAGAACTTTCTCCTTTGCATCAGACGCGCAATGCGCCCGATGTCATGTTCTATTCCACAAAGCCTATCGGCTATCGCTGATATGGCTTTTTTATTTAATTCACCATGTAAAAGTAATTCGGTAGCAAATTCCATAACTATTGACCATCTTTCATTGCAGAAATAATCACGTATGTAAAGCATTGTATCTGCAATGAGTTGCGTATCAGTCATTTTTAGTTTACTAAAATCAGATGACGCGCCTTGAGGAATCTCCCCTGCAATTACTTGTTCAACTACATCTGCAAACGTGCCATTGCTCATGCTCTCTGCTACACAGCCAGAAAGTAAAACATAATCATCTTTATCCATAGTCCAATCATTAGGATAATCACATTTTGTGCATCCGCCTGAATCATTAATCTCTACATAGTAAGGTGTAATGTGATAAGAAAGCAAGGCGACTATATGACCGCTTTCATGTACGGCGACAGACCAAAGTCTATTTTCAATTGTATCTTTTTTATTCATATTTAGTTCTCCCTTTCTGTTTTAAAGATGTTTTAATCATATTTTACCCATTTTATCTAAAATAATCAGTAAATAAATTTGTAATTGTATTGTTTATTTGTATATTAACAATATAGACAATAAAAAATATCTCAAAGGAGTTGAAAATGAACGAATTGACCATAACAACAAATACTGCAATCATCGAAAACAATGTCGATTTGGACTTTCTCGGTCAACATTTCATTTCATTCATCGAAACGGATTCGGTGGCTACGCTTAATACCTACAAGGCATCCATCAAGCGGTTGCTCACCTTCTTTCATGACAATGGCATTGCCCGTCCTACACGTGATGACATCAAGGCATATCGTGACAGTTTGAAAGAAACGTTAAAGCCTTCATCAATAAATCTTTACATGACTGCAACCAGACTTTTCTTTCGCTGGTTGAATCAGGAAGGCATCTACCAGACTGATATTTCTGACCACGTGAAAGGCGCGAGAATTGAGCAAGGTCACAAGAAGGACCCGCTGACGGCGCATCAGGTCAAGACCGTTCTGGAATCCGCCAACGGCGATGATATTGCCAGTCTCCGCGATTTCGCCATCATCCGTCTCATGGTCACTACTGGTCTGCGCTGTGTGGAGGTTGTCCGCGCCAATATCGGTGACATCCGCCCTGTCGGAAATGACACTGTTCTTTACATTCAAGGTAAAGGCAGAAATGAAAAGACCGAATATGTCAAACTCACTGCCAATGTAGAGTCTGCCATCAGAGCATATTTGACGGCGCGGAAAGCCACCGATGACAACGCGCCTCTGTTCTCCGCGACCAGCAACCACCATTCAGCCGATGGACGCATGACGACCAGAAGCATCAGCGGCATTGTTAAGGCGCATTTCATCAACGCAGGTTACAATTCCCCTCGTCTGACCGCCCACAGTTGCCGCCACACGGCGGCGACTCTGAATCTCCTGCATGGTGGCGAACTTGAGGAAACACGACAGCTTCTCCGTCACCATTCCATCAATACAACCATGATTTACGCTCACGCCCTTGAACGGGCAAACAATAAGAGTGAACAGCGGATTGATGACGCTATCGCAAACGCGATGTGACAGACGGAATAACGATGTGACAAACGGCTTGCTTCCATGAAGCAAGTCGTTTTTTGCATCTTGCAATGGCACTTCCAATCAGAAAAATGGTCTCGTATGGAAGAGAAAAACAGGTGGAAAAACAGTTGAAAAAAATGGCTCTATTACCATTAATTGCTATTATAGGAAATAGAAAAACAGGGCGAAAAACACAAAAAATAGGCGCATTAAAATTTCTGTTTTCACAGTTGTTTTAATGCGCCTTCAACCTACCCGCGTTAGACTATCCAAAATTTTGAAATTTCAAAATTCTGAAAATTTAAAAAAATTTAGTTTACTAAATTATTCCTCAACTTTAATCCTGCAATCAAAGCCCATTCGTTTTTTATAGACCTTCTCCATTGTTTTCTTGGCTTTGGCAAGGTACTTTTTCTCAACAATGATGGAATCATGGATAGGCAAAGCCAAAATCTTCTTTCGTCTCAACTCGTCTATGATGGTCAGCATAATCTCCGCATCAAGATTTTGGAGTGACAGCGCGTTGTCTGTATAAAACCTGCCTTTGATGCCAACGTGTCTTGCCTCTGCTTTCCGCATCAATTCTTCTGCCTCTGGAATAAATGCCTTGTATTCCTCATACTCCTTATCTTCTTTGTCATTATCCCCAGAGCAGAGATAGCTTGCAATTGAACATTTTGCCTTTGTTTCATTCTTGGCATCAAGGCAGGTGTTTAAAACTCTCTTTGCCTTCTGCCTGTCATTTGCAAAGTCGTAGGCATCCCCCTCTAGGGGTAGTCCTTGAAGATTGTAGAGCATATTAGTATGGTAGCAACTGAAATCAATCTCAACTGTGGCGTTTCCATTTATGGTGATTTGCTTGCGCTCCGTCTTTGTTTTGTATTGATGCCCTTCTTTAGTTGTGTACATCCTGCCCCCTAAATCATAACTCCCCCTGTTGTATATTGCTACCAAACTGCAATCCAATTCCGTCTCGTTCAAAACGACCTTGCTGTTAGCAAGGTAATCATTGTATGCCCTCAATTCTGCTTCAACTCTTTCAATCTTTTCAGGCTTCGGCACGTCTGCTGTGATGACTTTGCCGTTTTCGTCTTTCAGAATGACCAATGATTTCTCACTTGTAGCCTCGCCAATCTGTAAAACCGTCTTCCATTCCAGCTTTGATGCAGTTGCGGAATAACCTTCAATCAATTGTGCTTCCTTCAAGAAGCGCATATATCCCTTTGCCCGTTCATGGTCAATCCCTTTGCCCAGTTCTGTTTCTGCCGTCTTCCATTTCATGCTTGGTATCATCCTGTTCTTTTGATTTGCAGATAATACAATCCTTCTGGCAATGTAAATCTTCTCCAACCAATCTATCTTGCAGTTTTTGGATTCAAGTATCTCATTAGGTATTGATATCAAACGATGTTCCTTCTTGCATAATTGAAAAAATACAGGCACTTTCTCTATCACAAATACGACATCTGCATTATCAGTATATCCTAGCTTGCCTAAAAAATAACTCCCATTATCCACAAACATTCCATATTCCTTTGTGGTACAACACCATTTTTCATCATAATCCTTTGTCATTATATGACGTTTCAACCTTTTCTTTGCCTCATCAATGATTTTCATAAATGCCTTTCTCTGCTCTGGTTTCACATTGTCCCATTCACCTGTAAAATGCGTAGTTTCCCAGATGTCCTTTACTGTGATAACCTTGTAACCTGCATCAATCAATGTATATACAGCAGACAAAACTACAAGGTCTATAAATGGCATCACATCGTCCGTCTCTAGATAAACACGACTTCTCTTGCCTGTCTCAATCTTGTACAAAAAACCTTCTTCGTCATCAGCTGCCTGCCACTCCTCAAGTTTATTTTTCAACAATAATTCTTTGTTTAGCAATATGTTTATTAAGCGACCATTAGCCAGCTTCAATTGTTTTTTTCCGCTGTCGTTTTGCCTCATCCTAGCATTTTGAATTCGTAAATCCCATTGGCTAGGTGGTACGGTGGATATAATCCGTCTTATATGCCTCTTGTCAAATCCAGTGTCTTGAAATATTTCTGCGATATCACTTTTATGAAGCTTTATGAAATCACGCATCTCAACAATGAAATCACTGTTGTTTTTCTTTGTTTGTTCTGTAACAAAATAAATCAATAAATATACATCAATGACATCATTATTCCTATAAGTATGTACATTGCAAGTATTTTGTATCTCTTCTATTAAGATATGTTTCTCTGATAATTTGTTAAAAGCATTAACAAATAAACTCATTGATTGAGAAACATCACCTTTACAATACTTTGATTGCTCATCACATATTTCAGCCAATTTCAAAGTATCAACTTTAAGATACTTGCAAGCAACCTTCCATTCTTCTTTTGTCAAGCCTGATTTAATAAAGGCTTGACGTAATTCATCTTTTCTTTTTTCTTCCATTTTGATAACCCTTATTCATCTGTGATAACCCTTTTTTGGAAGGCGCGTCCAAAAAGGGTTATCGTTAAAGTTGGTAAATGATTGATATTGCAACTTTCAATCAACCGCGCCTTAACGTTATTATACCATTCTGCATCATTGTCTGGTCTGGAAAGGGGCAAAACCCTTTCCAGCCCCCAAGCCTCCCCCCATCCAGCTTTGGGGAAGGGGTGTTTGGCGTTAGCCAAAACACCCCCCCAAAGCTATATTTATCTTATAGTTAATCATATAAGAAAATCCTATAAAGCCTAAAACACCCATAGTTGTTTGGTGGAAATGTCCTAGGGAGTTTTGAAAGCGTCCTAGGGAGTTTTGATAGATGTCCTAGGGAGTTTTGATAAATGTCCTAGGGGACTTGCATAGGTACACGCCCCCTAATGACATTTTTTTGAGCAAATTTCTCCTGTACTAGGACACTTGCGCATTTTAGTCAGCTTATCAGAGCCATGCCTTTTCAATGTCGGCTGGCGTTCTGTCGAGTGCCTTGCACATCTTGTAGTAGCAACTCTTGATTGCAGTCAGTGTTGTTTTCTTCCCGTTTTTTGTATATATACCATAGGAAAGATAACCATGACTGTTGCTGTCGATTCTGTATTCTGCCGAGTATGTCTGTTTTCCAATTTGCCAGACAATCTCTGGACAGGTGTTTTTCTTTGCTAGCCAGTCTCTTGTGTGACGGTTTGGTACGTTTCGCCACACATAACAACCAGCCCATTTTTTTTCAGTCAATAACAGTTTTTCGAGTTCGTCAAGTTTGTTTTCGTCTATGCTGACCAAAATCTCCATTTTTTCAAAGTCTGATAAGTTCTTGATTTGCATTTTATTACAATCCTTCTATTCATTTTTGATTTACCTTTACAGTTTAGTTTACTAAATTTACTCATAGGTGATTTAGCAAACCAAGTTAGTTTTTCGCTAGTTTAGTTTACTAAACTTGACCTTCTTCTTGTTTAGTTTACTAAATTACGCTACCTACGCTACTTGCTTATGTTCTTTATCTTCTTGCCTTTCTTCGCCTCCGTTTTCCTCATTGGTTTCCTTTTCTTCACTGATGCTTGCGAGAACATTGCCGTTTCTTGCCTCGATGATTTCCCCAATCTGTTTAAGTAGCGTAATGCACGTTGTTTTAATTGCTTCCAGTTCTTCATCTTTTGCGTCTTCAAGATTGCTCTTTGCCTCCTGATAGACTTTCTGCAAACGTGTCATGACGTTTGTTTCATGTTTTGTACTGTTTACAGATTTAAACGAACTGCACCATTCCTTGACAGTTTTTTCGTACACTGCGCCTTTTCCATGAATGATTGCCTCATAGACATTCAAGATGGTCAGTTTCTTCCAATTGAATTTGCTGTTGACGAATCTGTAAATTTCGTACAGAGCATTGCAGGAAATGTTTTCATGTCCTTCAATCTCTTTAAGTTCCTGCCACGCCTTGTAAGCTCCTGACAGTTGACTCAACCGCCCTTTCGACAGGTCAAACTTCTTTTCAAGGAACAATCCGATGCTGGGATGCTGTTCATTCTCCATGACGCTATCGCTTTGCCAGAGTTCTTTGGGGAGTTCCAGCAGAGTTATGTATGCCTCTGCAACGTCCACCCAGCTTTTGGTCGAATGTTCAAAAACTTTGAGACATTTTTCGTAAGCTTTACGCTGTCTTGCCGTTACTGTAACCGTTGTTTGCTGATTGTTTTCCATCGTTTCAACTCCTTTGTTGTCTTTCTGATTGCTTTTCATTGGGTTACTTTCTTTGTTTTCTTTCTGATTGGTGTCCATTACGCCTCCATTGAGATTTGATTTGACTTCTTCTGCTTCATAATTCAGGTTGACTTCTTCACGCTTGTGAGCATCTGCACTCATGTCATTCATAGATTAATCTCCTTTTTGAATGTGTTTAATACTTTCAAGATTCATCATTTACAACAGTTGTTCTTTTCTTCTTAAGTCATGTTTTGCCTCCTTTTGTTTTGCTTCTGTCGGTTGACCTCTCGTTCCCCGCCCCCGTCACAATAAAAATATACATCAAAAAATTCAAATTGTAATTCGCCTTGTGATTTTTTTGCTTCACCCCCTTGACAATGATGAGAAGACGCGATAAATTACAAGTTTTCGTCTTTAAACCTTATATAAAATGTATTCTTTTTCTGGATAAAAAAGTCCTGCTGATGCTTTACATCAGCAGGACTTAATTTTAAATAATATTTTCAGTCTATTAGACCTAACTCATGGTCTTTTCACACTGCTTTCAGATTCTATCTCATGGACACCTCGGATGTTCAGCTATACCCTATCCGTTGGGAATTAAGCTATTTCCAAGAATTTTGAAAAATCTAATTTATTATTGACTACTTTTCGTCACTAATTTTGAGAAGCACTTCGGCATATTCAGCCGCGCCTTCCAGATGCCCGCTATTTATTAAATTGGCATACAGATTAGCCTTATCACCATTTCCTGTGTAAAAAGCTTGTCTCTGTGCACTAGGTAATTCGTTGTCAATATAATTTTTCGCTGCTAATGCTCTTGGACTAAGAGAAGCAGTTATGTCTTTCTCCTTTTTGCCACATCCAGTAAGTGTAAGAAGAGAGCATGAAAGAAGCAAGGTAAAATACAATTTTCTATACTTCATTTTTGTTTTTCCTATTCTTGTAACGAGTTTTCTAAATGATTTAATTCAAGACAAATTTCAAAAATAGATGAAAGATATTTATGACATTTAATAAATCATACAATTGCAAATGCAATGCAAACAAAAATGCCTTCCTATTCCCAAATCTGCAAATTGAGACCAGACATTAGCGTCTTATAAATTTACTGTTGGCAAGATGGAGATTCTTAAAACACATTGTGAAAACCTTTCTTAGAAATATAATTATCTACAATTAAAAAATTATTAACAGTTTTGCTTCATTATTTTAAATGTTTTTCAAGTACTATTCTTCTGACAGTAGCCATAAAAGATTCATGCATTTTTATTTTTTTTTGTTGTTCTGGACTCAATAGATGTATATTATCTCCTATTTTATCATGAATTATCCTTTCAGCCTTCTCATTATCTATCAAATTAGATAAAAATTTTTCTCCACCCACTTTTTTTATTGCCTCCTCAAGTATTGTACCTCCAAAAACCTCTTGTAATCTTTCATTGATTTCATCAGGAGTTCCAGGTTCATCTGAATAGTCTCCGCATAAAATATAATCAGATAGATACAAAACTCTATGCGCCCAATAATCATTTTCAGTCCATTGTTCACCTTTTTTTCTTTTTTGCTCTTGTAGTAATTCTAACGTTGTAATTCTTGTTGATTTATCTGAAGATTTTGTTTTCTGATTGTTTTGAGATGTGTTACTATCGTTTTCTACAGCGGATTGATTATTTGCAGGACTGATTCTTTATTAATCGTTATTATTTTTCTACATTCAGGACACTCTATTTCCTGTCCAATCCATTCTTCCTCAGCTTCGATTTTTTGATTGCAATGTGGACAATGAAATTTAAAACTCATTGTAAGCTCCTTGACTCTACGCACAAAAAAGAGCGTCTCTTTTTCATGGACGATAGAGGTTTAGCACGACCTAACAAGAGCACGAAAAGAGACGCTCAAAGCGGAGCGTTCCAACGTGTGCTCTTGTTTTGGAAATGAAAGTGCTAATTTCTATCGTCCACTGAACACAGATATCAGCAGAAAAACGCTGATTATGTCAAAAGAGGAAAAACGCTTTTTTTGATGTTGATGGTTACTCCTTGTTGATGGATTACAGCCGTTTTTAGGTACGACTACACGAAAAGATTTTTAATTTAGTACCTAACAACAAGATTACAAGGTATTTTCAGGAAAAATACGACTCTCAACCTCAAAAAGTGAGCCGACATAACGCAAAAATGCACACAGCCGCTTATGTGCCATGTGTAAAATGCACCGTGTGAGGATAGAGAAACGGTGAAAACGCTTGCCTTGTGATGCATGAATATTAGTATGTAAAATAAACTAATTAAAACATATATAATTCCTTATATATTATATTTAATAAATATTA
>JAGCSE010000217.1 GCA_017964325.1 Victivallales bacterium
CTGGTCCTCCATGTTGTCCGCAAGCCGTTCCGTTATTTCGGAATCAATGACTTCCGGATTCCGCCCGAGATTGCGGAAATAGCCGAGCACTTCGAATTTCGCGATGCCGAAGAGCCATCCCTGGAACGACTGTGACGCGTCATACTCGTCGTATTTCTGATAGGCGCACAGGGCGACCCGCTGGAGGACGTCCTGCGCGTCCGCACGATTGTAGATGGCGCTGTTCAGGTAGAGCCTGATGACTCGCTCAGACGCGCTCCATTGCTTCGTGAATTTTACAAGGTTCGTGTTATCCATCCAAGTCTATCTTCTCATTGCCGAGAGTTATTTCTTTTTGTGATTCTGGGACATCTTCAGGATTGTCTGGATCTTCTGGTTTATCTGGATCTTCTGGATCTTCTGGATCTTCACCAAGACTATCGTCCAATTCGTCCAGATCAAGATCATCATCCAGTTTGATACCGTCGAGTTCCTCTTCCTCCTGTCTGGTCTGCTTGATGTCTTTGATCATCTTCAGCAATTCGACGAGCGGCGCGAACAACTCTTCCGGAACATAGTCATCGACTTTCACCTGCGCATACAAAGAGCGGGCGAGCTGGACGTTCTCCATGACGGGAATGTCGAATTCGGCGGCGTACCTCTTGATGAGCTCCGCATCCGTTCCAGCGCCTTTGACGACGACTTTCGGCAACGGCGTCTCGCCCGCCATGTAGCGGACGCCGACGGCCAGATGCGTCGGATTCGTCACGACGACGGATGAATCTTTCACGGCCTGCTGTGACGGCGGCTCGTTGAGAATTTCATTGCGGAACTGGCTCTGGGCCTGCTTGACTTCCTGCGAGCCTTCCATCTCCTTGTATTCACGCTTTACTTCGTCTTTCGTCATCATCATCTCCTTCATGAAATTCTTCTTCTGGAAGAAGAAATCCGCGAAGGCGATGACGATGTAGCCGAATCCCGTGTAGATGGCGAGATTCTTCAGCATCTTGCCGAGAACGGGAAGGATGCTCTCCTCTAAATCGCCGTAGCAGAGTGTCAACAAGAGAGGGATGGATTCAATGATGAGTTTATAGATGAGATAGCCTAAGAACGTGATTTTCAATGTGTTCTTGAAGAGCTCGAACAGATTTTTCATACTGAAAATCTTCTTCGCGCCTTGCACGGGGTTGACTTTGTTCAAATCTGGTTTGATTGGCTCGAACGTGAAGAGAAAACCGATCTGCGCGAGTTGCGCGGCCACACCCGTGACAGCCGCCGCAATGCAGACGATGAATGAATATTTGACGATGACGATAGCTGTCTCCTTCAGCGCTTCATTGATTGCCGCTTCACTCTCTGCGCTGAACAAATACGAAAGGAAGATGAAAAGTTCCTTCAAGTCTCGCATCAGCATGGGCGTCAGGATGCCGATGATAGTCAACAACACCAACAGCAAGGCCGTGGAGGTGATGTCCTTGCTGTTGTTGACCTGACCCTTTTCGCGTGCGTCGCGCAGCTTTTTCGGGGTCGGCATTTCGGTTTTTTCGCCGCCTTCGCTCATAGGCTAGTAGAAAAATTTTTGGACGGGGATCAGAATTGCGTCATCGGAATCATAGATCATAATTCTCAGGAGATATTGTAGATAGATAATCAACATGAAGATGCCCAATGCACTTTTGATGGGCATGGAGAGGAAGAAGACGTTCAGTTGCGGTGCGGTGCGGTTGACGAGGCCTAGGCCGACCGTTGCCAGAAACATGACGATGAGAATCGGTGACGAGAGCACAAGAGTCTGTTTCATGAGGGAATCCCCCATGCCGAGAATGACGGATGGCGCGTTGGAATTCGGCATGAGGCTGTTCACAAAAAGCGGCCAGATGCTGAAGCTCTTGTAAAGTGCCCCAAGGGCGATGAGAAACACGCCGGAGGCGAAGAAGATGACGGTGACTGTCTGCGTGAAGAGAATGCCTGTGGTGGAGACCTGTGCTCCGCTCAACGGCGAATAGACTTCGCTCATGGTGGAGCCACGCTGGTTGTCGATGAGATTGCCGATGCATTCGGCCAAATAGAATGGAAAATTCGCGAAAAGTCCGAGCATGGCGCCGATGAGGACTTCTTTAAGTGCCATGAACACAAGATAATACGGACTCATTCCAGGCGTCATCTGCTTGAATACCATCGGCGCGACGATGACGGAGAAGGACACGATGATGGCGCGGCGGCAGAGGCCCGGAATCATCGAGTCCGACATGGGGGACAGCAGCAGGAAGAATCCCGTCACCCGCCCCATGGCGATGATAATCGAGAGAATGATGAGTGTGAATGTGGCAAAGTCAAACATGGATGGTATATTCGTTCAAACGATTGGCAGTCTTGAGATTAATATACACCATTTCTTTACAATTAAATAATTAATGGAAAAATAATTTTTGTGTAAGGATTTGTTTTTGGAGGATTGCTCGCCAGTGCGTTTTTCTTCATCTCAATTCCTTCGTTTCTTTTCCAAAACGACAGGTTTTATGACAAAGTGTCTTCTTCAAGGGCCCATTTCCACACGGGGGCGATACGGATGCCATCTTCGATTGTTTCTTCTTCATCCCATGTTACGATTACACAATCGGTTATGCTCGTTTCAGCCATTGCTGTGCGCATGGCTGAAAGTTCCCGTTTTCGAGTTTCTCCTGATGACATATCCCATGAGACTTGAACTAGGCGGTTTGTCCTTTCTGTCATATCCGTGACGTAAAAGTCAATTTCTTTGCTGTCTTTGGTGAGATAGTATTCGATTATGCTGAATTTTCTGCGTAGAATCAGGAAAACCAGATTTTCAAGAAGCCATCCCTGTTCGGAATCGCTCTTGACATTCATGGCGCGGATCAGCCCTGTGTCAATAATGTAGTATTTCTCTGGATTGACACGTCTTACGGCAACTGAGCCAGAATGGATGGAAACAGGATAGATGAGATATGCATCTTTTAAATAGCCGATATATTCTGAAATGTTCTCTCGACTAGCAGAAACGGACATGTTTTTGAGCACGCCTGTGATTGCCCGCGTTGATGCTTGGCGAGCGTAATTGTGGAGAAGGTAGTCAATTGTGTATTTCAATGCCGTGACGCTGGTCACTGAATGCCGTTCCAGAATATCATGGTAAAGTACAGCATCGACATAGCCTTGCAGCACGTTTGTGCGCATGCGGTTGGACAAATCCTGCACATCGGGAAAACCACCATGTTCGAAATATTGTGTCATGGCGTGGCGTAGGAGCCCTTTCTCCCTTGAAGAAATGAAAGCATGACGTGGGATTTTCGGCATCAGACCATTGAATCGGATGAATTCGCAAAAAGAAAGAGGGAATATTTCAATCGGTAGCGAGCGGCCACGCATTTGAGTGGCGATCTCCTCTGAAAGCAGCTTTGAGGAGGAACCGGTCAGGCAGATGCGTGCCAGCTTGGAGTCCACAAGCCGTCGGACGTATGATTCCCAATCATCTACCCTCTGTATTTCGTCAAGAAAATACCAGCAAATGTCATGGGCGTGTTCAGGGAAGATTTCAGCGTGGATTTCGCCAATGAGGCGGAGGTGTTCAACTGACAAATGCGCAAGGCGTTCATCTTCAAAATTCACATGGATGATCCTTCCGATTGGAATGCCTTGCGTAATCAGAGTCTGCATTCTCTCGTATGTCACGAACGTCTTGCCTGTGCGACGCATTCCCTTGACGATGGTCGCCGCACGAGGCTTCTCTGCATATTCGACATCACGATGCACTATTCCAGTCGGTACGCCTTCTTCGTAGAATTCTCGCATCACTTCTGTCAGGGCTGTTTTCATGATCTGTATCCTCCTGCCATATATAAAATTAACATCTTTGAAATAATATACAGCAAAGTTCGTAAGATTGCAAAATTGGCCTAAAAAACAGGCCAATTTTGATTGAAATTGGCCTAAAAATCAGGCCAATTTTGACAGAATCTGTGGCTTCATGCTAAAGAAAACGGCCTCCCGTTGTGGATATCGGGAGGCCGTGGGATGGTTTCAGATGTCAAGGAATATCATTTGAATTTGGCTAGAACATCCGCAGCGTTGGTTTCAGGCTTGACCTTGGACATGATGTCCTGGATGTTGCCTTCTTCGTCAATGATGAACGTTGTGCGGATGACGCCCATGGAGACTTTGCCGTAGAGCTTCTTTTTGTGCCAGACGTCGTATTCGAGAATGGCCTTGAGGTCAGGATCTGAAAGCAGGATAAAAGGCAGATTGTTTTTGGCAGTGAACTGCGCGTGCTTTTCGACGCTGTCCTTGCTGATGCCGATGACGACGATTTTGCGCTTTTTGAATTCCGGATAGAGTTCAGCGAAAGCCTGTGCCTGACGTGTGCATCCGGGGGTGTTGTCCCGCGAATAGAAATACAAAACGACTTTGCGTCCTTTGAAATCCGAAAGCGAGACGGATTTCCCGTTTTGATCCGCCAATGTGAAAAGCGGGGCTTCATCACCGATGTTCATGTTGCATTCCTGTTTTTGTTGTTTCATGTGTCGTAAAAATTTTGGGTTATCGGGGGGGAGCCTGTATTGTGCCGCCCGTTTCGCCATGGGAATGGCCAGCTAGTTGTCAACCAACCAGTCATTGTTTACCGTGGCGGCGGAACGCCGTTTCATATTATATAACATATATCCAATTCATGATTCTGCAAAAATATTCTGCATTTTACATGAAATCATTTATTTGGAATGTTATTTTTTTATATTACTTAACGTATAAATTGTGATTTTCATATATTTGATTTGAATATTTATTTTTTTTTCTTGTGGCATTTATGGTTTTCATCAAAAAACATGAATATGTGCTGTTTGGAGCGGTTTTTACGAGGGGGCGTATATCATGCCAAGGGGAGGTTCGTCATGGCACGTGTGCGTTCATCATGATGGCGAACAGCTTCATTTACTGTGATTTCGTGCGTGGCATTGATGCTACCGAGATAATGGCACGTTGCAAAATTCTTTATTTTTGCATTGTATTCTTCAAGCCATTGTATCTGTTTTTCAATGATGCTTTCATCCGTTTCTGGATAATTGAAATGGCATTTTCTTATATGCAATCGGAATGGTTTTGGCGTGAGTCTGGCGCGGTAGCAGTCTTGGATGCGGCATAGTTTTGCGTATGTCGGGTCGGCATGGAAAGCGGCCATCAGGTCGCCGCTGTGTTTCCCTTCGATGTCGCGGCCGATCATCATGAGACGGAATCCAGCCTTGGTTTTATAGACACGTATGTGTGCTCGGTCATGACCTGCTTTTTCAGCCAACGTGGCGACACGAGCCAACGCCTCTTCACCGTCATCCTGCAAAGACGATTTTGTGAAAAGTCCGAAGAAGCCTTTTCTAGCGGGAAGTTCGCCATCGATGTCGATGAATATAAGTTGTGTAGAATTAAGTACTTCTGCTCCATATCTATTTCGTGTCACAATGTTTCTCGGGGAGATTTCGAGAAGAATTTCTTCGCGAATGGGACGACCGTCCGCATCGTATTCCCATGGATGCAAATGGGAAATGAGTCTTCGGGTGAATTCGTCTAGCAGTCGCTTTCCGCTGGTCATTGCATCTGCCAATGAAATGTTGGAGTGGCCATAGACGGTCATCGGCATCGTATTGCCGTTGCTGTCAGGCATTTGGATGTCCTGTGTACATTTAATCCAATGGCGGTAGAATTTCATATTTGGTCTTTAGTTTGTATTGGTGCTAATCATGAAATGCAGCGGCCATCATGTTCATGTCTTGATTGGCAGGACTGCCTAATATAATAAAGTTCCAATCCATAAATTCATGGGAGTATCTGTTTTGGGGCGCGGGCACGTACAGGCAGTGCGTGCGGGTACGGATTGGTCAATCTTCCTGTATGTTGGAAGACAGAAGTGTCTTTACGGCGGCTTGGTTGTCGATGAGCGGCGGATGAATGCCTTCTCGGCAGGACTGCGATACGTTTTCCATGACAAGACGGTCGATTTGAACGTCTTTGTCGAGTTTGACGAGCGCTCCGTTCGTCTCGGTGTCTTCATAGCGGTAAATATCACGGACAATGGCATTTCCGACTCGACTTCCGAAGGCGAACCAGACGATGGATAGCGATTCGATGGCGTTCTTTTCCCAGCGGTTGTGGCAGGGCGGTTGCAAGCGTAGGCCGCTCTTGTGGGCGTGGACGTGTTCAATGGAAATATCGTCCATCCAGATTGGCTCGCCCTTGTGGACGTTGTGCTGCGAGATCAGCACGGCATTGTGGCGATAGCTGCCATAGACGCCGCTGACACGGATGTGGAGCAACGGTTCGCCGCAGGAAAGGAGACGAACGCCCGAATAGCCGTCTGTCGCGGAAATGTTGCGGATTTCGACGTTCTTGATGGGACCGCGTGTTACTTCCGCATGTGCTTCATCGACAGTCGTCAGCGAAACCATATCGTCATTGGTAGTACCCATGATGTTTTCGATGAGGCCGAATTCGGCGGGACCGTTGATGTGGACGCCGTCGGTCGTTCCGAAATGGTTGTTGTAGTCGAAAATGATGTCGCGGACGATGAAATGATTTGTATCTGCGATCTGTATGCCGTAGCTGACGGGATCCTTGACGATCATTTTCTCCAATGAAATATTATCGACATGGGCGAAGCGGATGAGTTTTCCTTTGAAGACGGCGGGATCGTAGGGGAAGCCGAGGCGGTTGTAGTCAGCCGTCTCTTCAAAGGCATCGAGTCCCATTTCATCGCAGTTTCCGTCCCACAGGCCGCCTTCGATGTGGATGTCTTCATCACGACCGATTGTCGCAAAGTGTTCGTTTTCAATGAGTGCGCAACGTGAATTGGGGGCGGCGCAGAAGACGGTGCCTGGTGCGATAACGAGCCGCGTGTGCGAACGGATGATGAGTGTGCGGCTGATGAGATATGTGCGCACTTCAGTGATGCATACCAAACCACGCTGGTCGAGTTGTGATTGGATGATGGAGGTGTCGTCGTGGAAGGTGTTGTTGGTCATGGTGGAATGGATGGTTTGAGGCTAGATGTTCTTCTCGATGTCCTTCACAAAATTGTCCGTGTCAACCATCAGTGCCGTCGGCTTCTTCAGAAGCTCATACAGCGAAGACAAATATTGCGCCATCGCTTTCGGCGGTCGATGCAACACGAGACGATGTGGTGCGATCAGCGACAACGCGCCGCACATCCCACCGACCTTCATGATCATCGGCTGGTATGAGAACGGCTTCAGCCACGCATCCTCCGTGTCTTCAACGCCATTCAAATTCAAGACGACTGCTTTCAGAGGCTCCGCCAATGCCGCCGCGACGGCCGCCGCACGTGCCCCTTCGCCGATGCCCACTAGCGTAATTCGCTCATGGCCTTGTTCTTTCAACAACGCAAGGCATGTCAAGATGTCCTGCACACGCATTGAAAACAGCGATGGATTGAATGCAAAGAACAACGGGTCTTTTTCATCACGCAGTGATTTTGCAGGCATATCAGCCGTTTCACCGCAGCCCATGATGTCAATGGCCAGGCATTCGCAGCCGCGATCCATGAGAATCTGCATCGTCACATATTGGTCGCCGCCGGCGAAGAAGTCCGCCTTCCCCTTGTCCGAAACAAGAAGGCACATTCCATTTTTCGATGATTTGGCATCAGGCTTGACCCATACGGCGGGAATGACATCGCCTTCCTCTCGGCGCGAAATCAGGCAACCATGGGCCATGCCGCCGTCAATCTTCCATTTCGGGCATGTTACGCGCATTGCTATGTCCGCCAATTCCAAGTCGTTGTTAACAATTTCGCCTAGAAGTGGGATGCGTTCCGACTGGTATTCCGTGTACATTTCAGCATCAATCAACTGTGGCAGAGCATCTTCGCAGAGATGCGATTTCACTTTCTCCAAGGCGGCCTTCGTCGTCTCAATCGTCGGTTGCACGAGAGTTTCCGAATGAAGCAGCATCGACAGCGGCGGCATTTGGATTTTGTCTTCTGGAATTGTCTCCCGCAGCGATTGGTTCAGAAGCCAATGAGTAAACCACGGATAGACGTGTTCGCGGGTTTCCTGCGAATAATTGTGCTCCGCATCTGTATGGAAACCGCCAATCGCATCTTCCGCATCGAACAACTTATAGACTTGTTTCAACGCCTCGAACTCGTAGGTCGGATTCAGCACCGTCCAATCTCGTGTCACAGATGGCAGGAAGACGGGGCGTGGCGCACAGGCGGACAGTACATCGAACGATGTCACGCCGTTCAGTCGCATCAGCGGTCCTTCTTCGCACATACAGCCGCCTTGGAAATGCGACGACAGCATACAGACGGGAGCCAAGACTTTGATACGTTCATCCAACACCGCCAACGTCCATGTCTGCGACGCTCCGCCAGAGGCTCCCGTGCAACCGATGCGCTCAGCATCAACTTCAGGCAAGTCGCATAGGAAATCCAACGCACGCAAGGAGTTCCATGTTTGGAGACCAAATGGGCTTATACCATACAGTGCGGCTTTTCGCTGCATATCATACGGCCAGCGGTGGATAATTTGGTTGTTGTCGCAATATCCAATCATGTCATACGCGAAGACGACGAAGCCCAGCCGTGCCAACATGATGCAACGCAACGGAACAGAGCCAAGCTCCTCATGGTTCACGCGCCCCTGCTTCCAATGACCATGTGGACACAGGATACCAGGAGCTTTGCCTTTCAATTTAGCAGGCAGGAACAGGTTGCCTGTGCAAATCAAACCAGGCATCGTCTCGATTCGCACTTTGCGAATAATGACGCCCCAATAGTTCGCCTTGTCCCACACATCCACCTTTTGATCAGGGATTTCGGGCATTGGCATAAGTCCTGCCGCCAACGCCAGTTGACTACGCGTAAAATCGCGCTGTTCCTCCCATTCCTCCAAGCTGTCCGGAGGTGTCGCACGCCATGCAAATTCGTTATGGCGGACGGTCAGCAGCCGCTGGTCAGTCCAATAGGACTGTTTGGGCAATATGTTAGGCATCTTTGTTTCCATAACCACCTCTTGTTCTTGCGTTTTCGCTAATCGTCATTTCGCTGCGAAATCCGTTATCACCTTCTTCACAGTCTCGTATTCCACGGCTACGGGGAACTGCGGAAACTCGCGTTTCACATTTTCGGACGGGCGGAACAGGATGCCTACGGAGGCTTCCGCCAGCATCGCCGTGTCGTTGTAGGAGTCGCCCATCGCCACAACGTCGAAATTCAACTGCTTGAACGCCAGAACTGCATGGCGTTTACCGTCCAGAAGCCGCTGTTTGTAGTCGATGACACTGCCATTCGCATCCGTCACGAGGGAATTGCAGAACAATGTCGGCCAGTTCAACTTGCGCATGAGCGGAGAAGCGAATTCATAGAACGTGTCCGACAGAATCACGCCCTGATACCGTTCGCGAAGCCACGCCATATATTCAACCGCGCCTGGCAGTGGCTCCATCGTGTTGATGACCGCCTGGATGTCCTGTAGTTTTAAGCCGTTCTCCTTCAATATCTTGATGCGATGCTTCATCAATTCATCATAATTGGCGACATCGCGCGTCGTCAAACGCAACGCTGGTATGCCTGTCTTCTCCGCAAAGGAAATCCAAACTTCCGGAACCAGCACTCCCTCCAAATCCATCGCCACAATAATCGGTCTTTTAGCCATCACTGACCTTCATTCTTTCTGTAAAAACTTATACAACTTCAACAAAACCGCAGGAATGCAATCCTGCCTTAAAAGCTTATCATTACGCCATATTCATTTGCGAGACGGCGGTATTCACGCTCCATGGCCTGCCGCTGTTTGGCATCCGTGCAAAGTGTGATTTCGGCACGCAAATGCATAATTTTCTGCGCCGCCCACTGCTGCTTCATCCGCTCGGGGCCTTCCGCGCATTCGTCGTAGCGACGGCGGAACACCAAATCCCGCCGCTGATTCTTTGCGTCATAGCCGGAAAGTGTCAGCACGAGCTCTTGGTCGTCGGGTTCAAACCGACCGAAAATCGACAGCGTTTCATGGCGGTACAGATGAGGTAGATTTCGTGGATAGATGGTCTGGCTCACTTTGCCTTCAGCCAAATAACGCATATCACGTACAATCAAATTAGAATAGCTGCTGATGTAGTTCACCAGACGTGCGCGGAAATCTTTCAGTTCATCAACATGGTAGTTGTGACCACGGTTCAGATAACCAAGAAAATCCAACAGCGTGCGATTCGCATCCTTGCCTGCGCTGAAAGGATAGATGGACACATTGCCCGGATTAACGCCGACCATCGCCCGCTGAAATTCGTCCGTTTCGTGGTTGTGAATCGCCTTGTCGCCCATTTGGTGGATGTCGATGGTCGATTGACCGTCTGTCAGCACGAAGATGTTCATGGGGCGGTCCAGATTACCGTTGCCTTTTCGGACAAACGGACCGATGCCGCCGAACACATCTGTCTGACCGCCGCGCACAAGACGGCGGATGTAATCGACTGCCTTCTCACGGTTCTGCTCCGTCGCTGGAACGAGTCCATCGTACAGCGTATGCGAACGGCTCGTGAACGACACAACGTTGAAGCGGTCGTTCGGATTCAGATAGCTCAACGCCTCGATTGAGGCTGCCTTGAACTGCGACAGCTTGTTCGGTGAAATACTGCCTGAATGGTCGATGATCAGAAGCGTGTCTTTCGGGATGTCGCCCATGCTATCGCTCAATTCGTTGGCTTTTATGGATACCTGGAAATAGCCCTGCCCTTTACGATCGCGGAACACTTTAACATCGACATTTACAAATTCATCCAGTGCAATGACTTTTGGCAATTTCACCGTATCGTCCGTCATTTGCGTGATTTTGTCTGGCAGCGACGGGAGCGACGTTCCGCCAGGCAACGGGGCCAGCCCGTTCAGCGGGTCGATATCAGGCGGCGGTGCTTCCGTCAGCGATGCGCTTTTTTCTAAGCTCTTGGGAATGCCGAATTTCGGACGTGCGCCAAGATTCAGCCCCGTGCTGTACGTTACACCAGTTTCTGTTGTTAAGTCGCCGTGCGGCAAGAGGCTTGGAACATTCGCGACTGGTACATCGACGCGTTCCAACTGGGGGACTGTAGGACGGCGCATCGCCTGTCTGTCCAATGGCAATTCGCTCATCTTGATTTCCACGACTTTAGGGCGTGGGGCCGTTGCAACGACTTTTGATGGTATTGTTTGTGGAAGAACAGGTTGTAACATTGCCCGTTCGACCTTGACGCCCTCGAAGCGTAGTTCCGGAGCGGGCGGCGGCTTGATTAGGTCTTCGTTGCGGAAAACATCTCGCATGACCCGTGTCGCCTCATCCGTCAAATCCTGCACGGTTCCCTCGGCGGCTTTTTCCCGAAGAACTTCCTTAATCTCCTCCTGTTCAGACTCACGTTTCGTCAATTCTTCCAGTGTAAACTCTTTAAGATCCACATTAACAGGGATATATGTCATCTTTTGTGACTGAGGAACCATGGCGGCTGGAACAGAGAACGTCATTCGTTCCAAGCATATCAACAGTGATGCATGCAAAATCAGCGACAGCAGGATGGACACCAATATGTAAAATGGTAGATTTTTCATTGCTTTTTACCTCATCTCATAATCCACGGATTTTTTTATAATATAAAACCATTTTTCAAGCTTTACAGTAAAAAGGGCATTATATTATTTATAAGGATGCGAGAACAAAGAAATCTTCTCATGTCGAGGGGATGTATTAACCAAGCAATAGAGGGAGAAAACTATGACAACTCAACAAGCCACCACAGAATCAAAACCTGCATCTTCCGCAAGGTCAATGTCTTCCAAAGTCTTGGTCAACATGGTCAGCATTTTTGCCAGCCGTGTTTTCGGATTAGGACGGGATATCGCGTGTTCCGCGTACTGGGGAGCCACCGAAGGTCCGCAGGCCGCCTTCAACGCCGCGTTCGCCATTCCAAATATGCTTCGTATGCTTTTCGGCGAAGGCGCCTTCAACGCCGCGTTTGTTCCAATGATTGCGGGAAAGCTCAAGGAAGGCAAGAAGGAGGAGGCTGAAGCCCTCGCCTCCAAAACCATTTCCTTGCAGTCACTTATACTCGCATCCATTGTCATCATCGGCGCCGCATTATCGGCTGTCGTCTGTATCAGCCTTCCGGAAATGGGGCAGAAGAACGCGCATATCGAACTCACGTTTCGAATCCTCCCGTTGCTCTTGCCATACGCCATCTTCATCTGCTTGGCAGGTTCCTTCGGTGCCATCCTCAACTGTCTCGGCAAATTCGCTGCCCCATCCCTCAACCCAGTGCTGTTCAATGCTATACAAATCGTCTCCATCGTTATTCTCTATTTTTCAAGCTCCACGCGGCAGGATTTCGCCTCCCTGCTTTTCTTCTGCATCATGGTCTTCGTTGCGGGCATCGTCCAGATGGCCATCCTGTTTTTCATTTGCCGCCGCAACGGCTTCAATGTGCATTTCGAACC
The DNA here is from genome assembly GCA_017964325.1 of Victivallales bacterium. The sequence goes on from JAGCSE010000217.1 coordinate 12,455, forward strand.
GTTGTGGCGCACCGTCAACGGCCAGCGTGTCATGCTTTGGCAGGATACCGAAGTCAAGACGCTCTGCAACCGTATCCTCCCAGGGCTCATCGGCGCGGGGGCCTTTCAGCTTAACGCATTGCTTGACAAAGCGATAGCCGTTTATATTGGTGCGGTTGCTGTCGGCTCGCTCGCCTACTGCCAGCATCTTGTCTATCTGCCTATCGGCATTTTTGGCGTCGCCATCGGCATGGTTTGCCTGCCTAGAATGTCCAATGCCAAGGAGGAGGAAATGGCCGACTGCCTCGACTATGCCCTCCGGCAGGTCCTTTTCATGACACTGCCCTGCATGACGCTCCTTTCCGTGCTTGCACGTGAGTCCATCATCGTCCTCTATCAGCGCGGTGCCTTTAATGAAACCGCTGTCAACGAAACGCTTTGGGCCATGCGTTTTCTCCTGCCTGGCCTTCCTGCGTTTTGCTGTGCGAAAATCGCCGTTACGACTCACCATGGACGGAAGGACACCAAGACACCTGTCAAGGTGTCGATGTGGTGCATCCTCCTCAATCTCATCCTCAATCTGTCGCTTTTCCCGTTCCTCCGCCAAGGTGGCCTTGCTCTTGCAACTGCCGTCTGTTCTTGGATTAACGTTATGACGCTTCTCGCCATTGACGTTCGCAAACTGCCGAATTGGAATTGGCGCAAAACGCTCATCGGAGCCCTCCGTTTAACGCTTCTCGCCACCTTCGCGGCGGCAGCTGCGGCCGTCACGGCTCATTGGCTTACGCCGCAACTCTCCAATTTCGGACACTTTGCAAAATATTTGACAGTCCTGATTGCTTCAGGTTGCATCGGAGCCGCAATTTATCTATTGCTTTGCGGACTATTCCGCGCTCCCGAACTGAGGGAAATCCTCTCTCCCTTCCTCCGCCGTTTGAAAAAAGCATGATTGGAGCTCTCTTGTGTAGTTTTGTAACTGTCTTATGAAAAACATCCTGCGAAAAATTCACGAAGCGAGAATAGCCGTTATCGGAGATTTCTGCCTTGATGTCTATTGGGTTGCCGATATGACAAAAAGCGAACTTTCCCGCGAAACGCCGCAGTTTCCGTTGCCCATCGTGGAGGAACGCATGAGTCCAGGCGGAGCTGGAAACGTGGTCTGCAATCTCTGTGCCCTACAGCCCGCCAACGTACGTTGTATTGGTGAGTTCGGAAAGGATTGGCGCGGTGATGTCCTTCTGCATCTGCTCCAAGAAGCGGGAGCTTCCACGGAAGGTGTTTTCATCAGCGGCCAACGCAAGACGAACACCTACATAAAGCCGTTGAAAAAAGGCATAAGCGATGTCGTCTATGAAGCTCCGAGGCTCGATTTCACCAACTATGAATGCCTTACAAAGGATGCTGAAGATTTCATCATCAAACAACTAGAAACAGTCGCAAGCAGTATTGATGTTCTATGTGTCTGTGATCAAATGCCTTGTGGTTGCATCACGCCAGTCGTCCGTAAAAGAATCATTGAACTTGGTCGCGATGGCTTGACGGTCATCGTCGATAGCCGCGACCGAATCGGTCTTTATACGGATGTCATCGTCAAACCAAACGACATTGAGGCTTGCCGTGCTCTCAACGTCCCGCATGCCATGACACCCGCCGAGCTTCAATTGCTTGTCTGTCAGCTAGCTGCCAAAACGCATCGTCCCGCCGTCATCACCGCAGGTGAGGCGGGATGTGTCATTTCGCCAGATGGTATTGTTTCCCAACACATTCCAGCCGTAAAAGTTACGGGCGAAACCGACATTTGCGGTGCAGGTGACACGTTCCTTTCCGCTTTCGCCTGTGCAATCGCCGCTGGTATTTCGTTGCCGAAGGCCGCAGCTTTCGCCTGCAAAGCAGCCTCCATTGTCGTGAAAAAGCTCAAGACAACGGGGACTGCTTCGCCGGAGGAACTGATGGATTGTTGATAAGTATAGTTTTCTAAGATTCCTAGAACGTTTGTTATTCATTAGGAAAAATCTGGAAGCCAGCGTATGCGTCGTTGCCATGTTCCACGATGTCAAGTCCCTTGAATTCTTCTTCGGCAGTGACTCGGAAACCCATGGTCTTCTTGATGATGATGAACATCAGCAGACCAAGACCAAATGCCCATGCGAAGGTGCAGAATGCACCAAGCAGTTGTATTCCAAGTTGATGGAAGCCACCACCGTAAAACAGACCCGTATTCGCGTCACCGACTCCCAATACGGCTTCTGCATTGAAGAAACCGCAGGAAATCGTGCCCCACAAGCCGTTCATTGCATGGACGCTGACGGCGCCGACGGGATCATCCACACCAATGCGATCAAGCGTCATCACGCTGACGGTCACGAGAATGCCTGCGATGATACCGATTACAATTGCTGCTGCGGGCGTGACAGTGTTGCATGGCGCGGTAATCGCCACCAAACCGGCCAATGCACCGTTGAGCGTCATGGAAAGATCAGGCTTCTTCATAAGAATCCATGCCATAACCATGGCGGTTATCATGCCGGAAACAGCACCGAAATTGGTGACCAGAGCAATTCGTCCGATATCACCGATACCAGCCGTCGTGGAGCCAGGGTTGAAACCGAACCAACCAATCCACAGGATCAATACGCCAAGTGTCGCAATGACAAGGTTGTGGCCTGGAATTGCGTTCGGCCTGCCGTCTGGATTGTATTTGCCGATGCGCGGCCCAAGAACAATCGCGCCCGCCAATGCCAGCCAGCCACCGACACTATGGACGACGTTCGAGCCCGCGAAATCTGTAAAGCCAAGGTTGCCCAGCCAGCCAGCCGCTTCTGCATTGAACAGGCTGCCCCACGCCCACTTGCCGGAAATTGGATAGATAAATGCACTGACAATAACGGAATAGACAAGATATGCAGAGAATTTTGTCCGCTCTGCAACTGCACCAGAAACGATGGTTGCAGATGTCGCGGCGAACATCGTCTGGAAGAACATGAATGTCCAATCCCAATCTGCCGCACCGTGAAGAGAGCTCATCAGCCAACCGTCCGTGCCGATAAAGCCGTAGGCGGTTTTGCCGAACATGAAAGCGGCGCCGGTTAGATAGAATGCGATGGAGCCCAAACCGAAATCCAGCATGTTCTTCATCATGATGTTGGCTGCGTTTTTGGCACGGGTCATGCCCGTCTCCACCATCGCGAAGCCTGCTTGCATGGCGAAGACCAAGATGCCGCCGAGAATCGTCCACACGATATTCAGGTTGATCTGGACCTGTGCTGCTGTTTCTTTTTCTTCTGCAGCAAGAAGTCCCGTCATGCCAAATATTAATACAATAAGAAATCTTACAGGTATTTTCATTTTCACAGCTCCTATCCAATTGCTTCACTACCACGTTCACCAGTACGGATGCGGATGCATTCCTCCATCGGTAGAACGAAAATCTTGCCATCGCCGATATGGCCTGTACGCGCGCCTTCTATGATGCCTTCGATGGTCGTTTCAACGAAATCGTCGTTGACCGCGATGGCCAGTCGTAATTTCTTAAGCAGGTTGACCTCCCGCAAAGTACCACGCCAAACATTTACATAACCTTGCTGCTGACCACACCCCAGTGCGTTAGTCACGGATATCTTGAAGACTTTGCGGGCGTACAACGCCTGCTTGACGGGATTCAACCTGTCTGGTTGAATGTACGCGATGATGAGTTTCATAGTGTGCTCCTAGTGAATGGTTTGCGGCTTTCATGCCATGCCTGTACATGGCATTTTATGAAAAGTTTTGTTTAGTAGTAGCAACAACTGTGCCAAGTTTTTTTAAGCATGAAATACCCATTAATGACTGGAAATGTTTACATTTTATGAAAGTGTATTACATACAATGTAAAAATGCGGATCGCTAGAAGCTCTAGAGATGCTAGAAACTATAGAAAATCTTGAAATTTGCACAAGCACTTTTACATTCTTTTTTAGGAGTCTGCCATGATAACAACAAACGACATGATTTTACAAATAGCCATGGAGCAGTCTGCGATTGACGCGAATTGCAACGCAGAGGATTTTTTGCGTCACGAGAACGCCATCACCATCTCCAAGCCCAATCCGTTGGCGAGAAAATACCTGAAGCTTCCACATGTGTGCAATCTGATTTCGTATGGAAATAACGTCATTGCAACTATTAGTGAGGAATATAGGGACATCGTGTCGTCCTATATCGACAAGTATCCTGCAGAGCATTGTTTCGAGACGCCGAATCTGCATGTCTTGAACGACGCGTTTCAAAAACATGGCTTTCGTGTCTGTTTCATGGCCGAATATTTCCTGCCTGACATGGAGAGTTTGAAGGTCTTGCAATGCAACTATGAAACAAAAATTCTGACGGCGGCGGATTTCGGGGAGTTATACACAAAGGAATGGAGCAGCGCGCTTTGTGATGACCGAAAGGAGCTTGATGTTTTGGGCGTCGGCGCGTATGACGCAGGCAGACTTATTGGTCTTGCCGCCTGTTCGGCTGACTGCGACACGATGTGGCAGATCGGCGTCGATGTGCTTCCAGACTATCGCCGACGCGGCATTGCGTCTTCACTGACCAGCCGTCTGGCGGTGGAAATCATTGAACGCGAGAAGGTTCCGTTCTACTGCTGCGCATGGTCCAATATCGCTTCAGCCAGAAACGCCATCCGCAGCGGATTCCGTCCCGCATGGGTGGAAATGACCGTGAAATCAATGGAATTCGTCAACGGCATGAACAAATAATCCGTTTTTTGCAGAAGGAACAGCATGATATCTCTGCGGCATTTTGATGAATCGGATGTTGAAGTCCTCCAGACTTATTATTCGTCTTGCAAAAGCAAAGATGATATCATTTCGATGATTTATGATTGGAACATGCTTTCCTTTAAAGGTCGCTATTTTGAAATGTTTGCCATCCAGAAGGATGCGACGGTTGTCGGTTCCATTTCCATCTATGAACGAAGCAAAAGCATTGCATCACTGGGAATCGAGATTTTCGCACCGTACAGACGGATGGGATATGCCTATGAAGCCATGCATCTTCTGATAGAACTTGCAGCGAAAAAAAATTTCAAGATTATACTGCAACAGATTCGAACTGACAATTTTGCCAGCATCCGACTGCATGAAAAGCTTGGCTTTGAAACGGACGGACATGTCTATGAAAATCAAAAGAAACATAAGATTTTAATTTATCTTATGCCCTTGAAACAAGAAGATTAGCTAGTGTCTGCTGATTAATTCAAAACTTATTGAAAAAAATACTAATAAAAAATAATATGTAAATCAATAACGTCTTGGTCTAAAAACGATAGCGAGGACATGATGACATTTCGTGAAAAGACAACCCAACTACTTAGGAAACTGTGGCAAATCCAGTTGGTTTCGTTGATTTTGATTCTCCTAGGCTTTGTTCTTCCGTTCTTTGGATGGGAGAGCAATGTCATGTTGTATGGAAAAATACTGATGCTCATCGGCCTCATGGGAGAATTCTATTGCTGGGCGAAGGCCAGACAGATCAAATGCCCCCAATGCGGGAAAAGCCTTGGATATCTGCTTCATGATCCGTCGTATTCAAAGACAAACGGTGTGCTTCTTCTGCCAAAGGAACTGCCGCGCGACATCCATTGTTGCCCGTTTTGCAAGGCAAGTTTTGGTGACGAGAACATGGTTGAATTATATCTATCTCTTTGCCGCAAATGCAATTACGGGGAGAATATGCAGGCTCTTAATGAGCACGAACGCGTCATTTATGTCACACAGCTCCTTGAAGCGGAAGTGAACAATGGCGGTTTCGACCAGTTTTTTCGCAATTCCAGTGGAAATCTTTCCAATGAAATTGTTTCCGCGTTTAAGCAAATAGGCGCCTTGAAGACGGCCGCAATATGTGAGAAAGCGATTTCACTCTTCCCTAAACCAGTTCCCGCCACACAGGAAGAAAGGGGGCAGTTGCTTACTGATGAAGCGGATGTGATTCTGGATGAATGCGATGAAGAATTCTATCATTCAGAAGAAAATCTGGAATCACTTAATAATCAATATATTATGGAGCATAGGGCTTGGTTTTCATGATGAAAACGGGACTTAGAGTGCGCGCACGAGCCTCCAAACGGAAAAGCATATAAGGTTTGTGAATTCTCCGTTATTTCTGCGTGATTTTGTTGGCGATTTGGCGGCGCATCTGGCGGAGCAGGGCGGGATCGCGTGAGAAATTCGTCAGAGTCTTGATGAGGCGGCTGCATTCTTCACGGGACGATGCGCCGCACAACGTCAGATAATCGTAGTCTTCACTGCCGTCGCGGATGTTCGCAAGACGGATGGATGGAAGCGGTTGATTCGCACCTGGATAGAGAAGCTGGCCGTCGCCTGGCATCGACTTGACGCTCGCGACTGTGAAATCGGGCTGGTAGCAGGTTGATTCATCAAACCGTCGGGCGTTCTGCCACCAGTTCACATGCCAGTAGAGGAAGCCGTCCGCCCTGTAGAGATAGCCCATCCAGGCCAGCAGACGGCCTTCGATGAAGGGATATTCCGTCGTCGCGATGTTCGCGAAGGGATGCTTCGGGCTGCAGCAGGTGTACCACCAGACTTGATGGCCTTTTTCGCGTAGCTTGTCGGAAAGCTCCAAATCATAGGCCCTTGTTTGCGGACAATACCAGTCGTTCGCGTAGCAGTCCGTTCGTTTTGGATTGCGTTTCAAGGAGTTGTACATCTGGGACGTCGTGAAGAAGGCGACATCCGGATAGCGCTCTTTGAACATCTTGTGGATGCGTGCCATGATGGGATAGTAGTCGCTTCCGCGTTCGTCGAAGCCGTAGGCGTAGGCGTATTTCGTCAGTCCATGCTTGCGCAGTTCCGCGACATACGGATCCAGACGGCGCTGGAATTCTTCGAAAAGCGCGTCCGTGTAGTCGTTCTTTGATGCAAAGCAGACCCATAACCGTTTGGGATCAGTGGGTTGCGGCACGAGATTCAGGATATTGAAACGATTCATGCCGCGTTTCTGTGCATAGAGCAGATCATCAATGCGCGGCGGTGTCGTGCGGGAAATGTTGTCTGGGTTCAGACGATGATCCAGCATGATGTCCCATGCACGGCGGCGCGTTTCGTTGCGGTCACCGTCGCCGTACGTGCGGAAGAGATAGCCGTCCATCAGACTGAAAGCCGTCGGATAGCTGAACGTCTGTGGCAACGCGAAATCGAACACTGTCACGCGGATGGGAATAATGACCTTTTCTGTTCCAATCACGATAGTTGCATCGCCAGAATAGTCGCCGGCAACCGCTTCGCGATCTGCGTGGACGGTCAACCAGACGCCTTGCGTCCCGTTTGCAGGAACCATGAATTCTCGCGCGGGCAGGAGCGGGTCTGGAATCCAGTATTCGGTGTCGCCGTAATCGGTCGCCTCGCTGTATTCATGGGGCTTGATTCGCGGAATGTAGCCGACGCGCTCCCATTTCAATTCACCCTTCAGTGGTTCGCCAGCCGCATTCTTCAGAACGGGAAGTTCCACGTTGACGGATGGAAGAATGTTCGCTCCAGCCGTCACAAGTATTTGCGCGCTTTCACGTTCTGCCTTCGCTAGTTCCAGTGAGACGGCTTGGGGTGCATCCGCCGCAGGATACGTCAACGCGGAAATATTCGTCATCGAATCCGCAGTCCAGACACGATAGTTGTCTTTCACGGAATTCTGCGGCCATTTTTGCTGCCAGAAATCTTTTAAGTCTTTTTCAATCGTACCGCGGACAATTTTGCCTTCGTCATCAGTGCGACTGGCATCGATGATGAGTTTCGTGGCGTTTTTGGGCATATCGACCGTCCAGTTGAATCGCGGTCCATTGCCATTTGTTTCTTTCAGAGTTTTGTCGTCCATATCAATGAGCCGTGCCGTGTAGGTGACTCGCGAATGGAAGAAACTGGACTGGATTTTCACGTCGTTGGGATAAATCGGCGCAAGCGATTGCAGCTCGATGGCGCGCATGCGGATGCCTGGATCGTCCCGTGACAGTTCGAGATTGTCGAACCACACTTTGCTGTTCGTCGTATTGCGCATGAGGACGAAATAGCGGATTTCTTTGATGTTCTTCTTCGGCCAGTAGCAGTTGACGGAATATTCCCAATCATGGGTACCTGTCGTCCACCAAGTACTTGCGCCCCATAAACTTGTGCCGTCTTCGAAATAAATGTCCAAATAGACGCAATAGTCATGGGAGGACATGACGTTTTCGCATTTGCTCCATCCGCCGTAAACGACGGGATCCATGCTTGGTTTGTCGTATTTGATGACCTGCCGGATGCCGAAGGAGCGTTTTCCTCCCATGTTTTCTCCATAAACGGCAGATTTCCCTTCCTGTACGACGTCATGCACGATGCGCAATGGATTGTCCGCGTTGAACGACTCCCATCCTGGCAGATTTCCGTCTGCATCCGTCTCCAAACATGGATTGATCAATTCGTTTCCGCAAAACGCGATGTGCGCCAACGACAAGATGACCAACATGATTCGATATGGATGCATAATATTCCTTGTATCAGGGTCTTCTAGATTGTGTGGTGGATTGTCAAACGGCAATTGCTTTGCTCACAGCCCAGCGATGGCGGCTCCTTCGGATTGTATCTGTTTCAAATGGTCGGGGCCGACAAAGCTTTCCGCATAGAGCTTGCAGATGTTTTCCGTGCCCGACGGGCGGACGGCGCACCAGCCGTTCTTCGTAACGATTTTCAGCCCGCCGATGGACGCGCCGTTGCCGGGGGCGTTCGTGAAGGCGGCTTCGATTTTGTCGCCCGCCAATGTGTCAGATGGGAGGGATTCTTTGGAAAGACTTGTGATTTTCGCCTTTTGTTCGGGCGTGGCAGGCGAGTCGATGCGTTCGTAATAGTATGTGCCAAATTGATTTACAAGTTCTTGATAATGCTGTGCGGGATCCTTGCCAGTCGTTGCGGTGATTTCCGCCGCAAGAAGGGCGAGGATGATGCCGTCCTTGTCCGTTGTCCAACTGTCGCCGTTGAAACGCAGGAAGGAGGCTCCCGCGCTTTCCTCTCCACCGAAACCGATGGTTTTTGTAGAGAGCCCGGGTACGAACCATTTGAAGCCGACGGGGACTTCGCAGACCTTGCGGCCAAGCAGTTCGCCGACGCGGTCGATCATGGAGCTGCTGACGAGCGTCTTGCCGATCTGCGCATCCGTCGGCCATTGCGTGCGTGTCTTGAAGAGATACTGGATGGCGACGGCGAGATAGTGGTTGGGGTTCATAAGGCCTGCCGACGGCGTCACGATGCCGTGGCGGTCGAAATCCGGATCGTTGCCGAAGGCGATGTCAAATTTGTCCTTCAGGCTGATGAGGCTAGTCATGGCGTATCTTGAGGAGCAGTCCATGCGGATCTTGCCGTCGTGGTCAACGGACATGAATTTGAACGTGGGGTCCGGAATGTCGTTGCGGACGGTGATGTTCAGACCATAGCGTTCGGCGATGGGCGCCCAGAAAGCGAGTCCTGCGCCGCCGAGGGCGTCCGCACCGATGGAGATGCCCGACTTGGCGATGGCCTCCATGTTGACGACGTTCTTCAGGTCGGCGATATACGGTGTCATGTAGTCGTACTGCGCGATGAAGCCCGACGCAAGTGCCTTGACCAACGTCATGCGTTTGACGTTTTTGTTGTGGTCTGCAAGATACTGGTTCGCCTTGTCCGCGATGATTTTCGTGACATCGGTGTCCGCGGGGCCTCCATGGGGGGGATTGTATTTGAAGCCACCGTCAGAAGGCGGGTTATGGGAAGGTGTTACGACGATGCCATCCGCAGGATTGCGTTTGTTGTTGCGGTTGTAGCAGATGATGGCATGGGAGATGACGGGCGTAGGCGTGAATGCTCCGTCGGCCGCGATACGTGTGAAGACGCCGTTGGCGGCGAGGACTTCAATGGCCGTGGCGTGGGCGGGCGTGGAGAGCGCGTGGGTGTCCATGCCGAGGAAGAGGGGGCCGTCGATACCGGCGGTTTTGCGGTAGTCGCAGATGGCCTGCGTGATGGCGGCGATATGCGCGTCGTTGAAACTGGTCTTCAACGATGTTCCGCGGTGGCCGGATGTGCCGAAGGAGACCTTTTGGTCGGAATTGGCGACGTCGGGCGTGTCGGTGTAGTATCGTGTGACGAGATTCGGGATGTTGAGGACGAGCTGTTTGGGAACGGGCTGGCCGGCGAGAGGAGATACCATGTCTATGCCTTTGGTTTTGAAATTGAAATGGTTGATGGTAATTTTCTATAATATAAAGGATAAAGGCCTTCCCGTCTATTAGCGTCACCAACTATGGACGAGGCCATGCAGGTCGCGGTCCTGCGGGATGCCTCTTGCGGCAAGAGAGAGGATGGGAATTCCGACATCGACTGTGTTCTTGAAAATCTTCTCCATGTCGTTGTATTCCGGTTGCGAGAGGTTGACGGCGGTGAATCCGTCAAGCCGCGCGAGGCGATCGATGTAATGGTCGCCCTTGCCGCAGAAATGGACGGCGCCTCCGCCGAACTCCTTGAGAAGCCGCTGGTCGAACGGCATGACGTATTCTTCGTACATTTCGCCTGAAATATTCATGACGGAATCGTTTCGGAGCATGATGTTGCCGTGGTGCGCAATTCCCCAGTGGCTTGCGAGACGGCCTTTTGGATTGGGGATTTCGCTGAACCAGCGTTTCAGAAATTGTGTATATGTCTCGGTGACAAGATTCAGGAACGCCGTCAGCAACTGCGGGTTGTCATAGAACGACAGGAGGATGTCGCTTCCCCAGACGACTTCCGCCGCGTCCAGGGGACCTTGCAGGTCAGGATGATAGATGCGGACGTATTTCTTCAGTTTTGGATAGGGGGCGAGAGATTTCTGGAAGAAACGACCGCATTCGAAGACTTTGGGCGTCCAGCCGATGTTCATGAAATCAGGAACGCCTTTGGCTACAATAGCTTCGATGGCCTTTTCGCCACCTTTGACAGGAGTCGCCATGGGCAGCGTGTTCTGTTCGTCCGACATGAAGAACGGTTCGCAGCCAAAGACGCACGGCAGGATTGCAACGCCGTAGTTGGAGCGGATGTTCAGCATCGCGCCGCCACCTCTTTGGAGCTGTCCCGACACGCCAGAAAGTTCACGGATGAACATCAGCTCAAAGTCGTCCAAGGCGTCGTTGATGCCAATGGCCGGCCATTTGACGGAGGTCGGGGCTTGCCGTGCACGTTTGGGCCTGAATACATGGCCTGTGAATTTGCCATCGAGGAACTGTTGCCATTCGCTTTCAAGCTGGTCTTCCACGGCTGGGTCTATCCGTCGTTCGAGGTCTTCAAGATAGGGGATGATATTCATGGCGTTGCAATATATTATAGTGAAGGCATCTGTAAAATGTTTGTTTTTTTCTGTTAATGAATATATTTAGTGATGGCAATTGTTGCAAGAAACAAACGATTAATATTTTCAAAATATGGTCAAAAGGAAATTGAAATGGCGAATTTGAATGAAACACGGGCGTGGGCGAGCACTTTTTTGGCGGATTTGCGATTTAACGGAAAGAACGGTGTACTGCCGTATCGTCTTCATTTGCCGGGGCGTTATGAACGCGGCAAGGCATATCCATTGGTGCTGTTGATGCACGGTTATGGCAGCATAGGATCGGACAACTGGGGGCAGTTGTTCCTCTGTGGTCTTTTTGCAAACAATCCAGGCGTCGATTTGGACAATCTGTTCATTCTTGCACCGCAATGCCCTGCGGACGGAATGTGGATTGAAATCACAGATGATGACAAATGGCTGGGCGTGAACTACAAGATGAGCCGCGAACCCGTCGTGCCGATGGCAATCGCCATGGAGCTGTTGGAGTATGTTGTCTCTGCATATCCGATTGACCGGAAGCGGCTCTATGTCGGAGGCAATTCCATGGGCGGCTTCGCCACGTGGGACATTCTTTCGCGCCATCCGAAGATGTTCGCCGCAGGTTTTCCGATTTGCGGCGGAGGAGATCCCGCGCAGGTGGCGGCCATTGCCGAAACCCCCGTTTGGGCGTTCCATGGCGATGCCGACACGACGGTGCTGCCCGAAGCGACGCGCCGAATGGTGCGTGCCTTGAAGGAAATCAATGCAGACGTGAGACTTACGGAATTTCCAGGCGTGGGCCATGATTCATGGACGCCGGCTTTGACGATGCCTGATTTCTACGATTGGCTGTTCTCGCATTCGCTCTGAAAAATCATTTGGTGACGACAAACGTGACGGTTGACGATGCGGCCGAATCATCGGGCGAAATTGCCAGGACAACATGCCGTCCTGGCTTGAAGGCGCGTTTTTTAAAGGATGGAATTTCTCCGACATAGTCGTTGTCGATATACCACAGGACAGGGGAGGGGGATGCGCGCAGATGAAGCTTCACCGTGCCGTCGTGGTCGGCGATATAACGGTTCGGTTCAGGCGAGAGGATGCAGATGGGCTGCGGTTTGGCGAAAACGCCGCAACGGTCGCAGCTGCGGAGCGGAATGGAATGGAGGACCGTTCCAAAGAACTGTTCATGGCAGAACGGCGTCGCAGTGAGCCCTGTCTTTGCGCATAATTGTTTTCTGTCCAATAATTTCGAACTGTCTGGCCATGGGGATGGGATGGAGTCGCGGTAGATGGCGTTGAAGATATCGACAAGCGCAGGTGCGGCAACGGAGGCGCCAACCAGGGCGGCATCCGGTTTTCCGTTTTTGTTGCCGAACCAGACACCAAGCGTGTAGTCTGGCGTGTAGCCGAAGCACCAGGCATCATGGTTCCCGTTGGAAGTACCTGTTTTCCAAGCAATTTGCAGGTTTTCGTCCCCTGGCAGCCGTTTCAAAGAAAGGATTTTCGTGACCATGGCGCAGGAGTCGGGCGTGAAAATGCGCGATGATTGCGGAGCAGGGGAGTCCATCAGAAAAGTTGCATGGGAAAGCAGGCCGCCGTTGGGGATTGTCGTGTATGCCTGTACGATGTCGAAAAGCGAATGGCCCATCGTGCCGAGAGCGATGGAAAGGCCGTGCGTTTTGGCATCATCTTTGAAAAAATTTGATTTATTGTTCAGTCCCAATGAGTTAAAGCATTCTATGATGCGTTCGGGCGTCATGTCCGCCACAAGACGGACGACAGGCGTGTTCAGTGATTGCGAGAGGGCTTCCGCCACGCGCAGCTTGTCGTTGTATTTTCCGTTGTAGTTGGTCGGCATGTATGTGCCGTAGCGGAGAGGCGTGTCCTTCACGATGGTGTCCATGGTGAGAAAGCCCGCGTCAAAAGCCTCCATGTAAATGAAAGGCTTAAGGGTGGAGCCCGCGCTGCGCGTCGCCATGGCGGCGTTGACCTGCCCGCCATGCGGGTTGTTGAAATCCAGCGTGCCGACCAGCGCGATGACTTGATGCGATTTGTTGTCGATGAGCACGGCGGCGGCGTCACGAACGCCTGGCAGTTGCTGAACTCGTTGCTGTAGAGCGTGTTGGATGCGTTCCGTGTATTCGACGTCGATGGCGCATTGGATGTCGAAGCCGTTTCGTGCCTCCCGTCGTGCCAGCGAGAGATAGTGACGGCAGACGGGGCTTGCGTATGTCCGCAGGGCGGATGGATAATTGAAATCCCTCAGCCGCAATGGTTCGTTTTCATAGATTTCCTGTGCGAGGCCTTTCTCAAGGAAGCCGTTGCGTTCCATAAGCTGAAGGACGAGCTTCTGGCGTTTTCTTGCCCGTTCGGGATGTTTGTCCGGACGATAGGCGTTTGGGCGTTGCGGGAGTCCGCAGAGGAGCGAAGCTTCGGCGCGGTTGAGATCTTTGGCGTCCAGTCCGAAATAATAGATGGAGGCGGCCTGGATGCCGTGGATTTTGCCGCCGAATGGGATTCTGTTGAGATATTCCGTGAGGATTTCCCTTTTGGAATGAAGCTGTTCCATCTTGCGGGCCTCGGCGGCCTGGATGAATTTGTTTTTGAAGGAACGCTTTCGCGGGCGCGCGATGGATACAAGCTGCATGGAGATGGTGGAGGCGCCTGATATGATGCGCCTGTTCGTGAGGTTTTGCCACGCTGCCCGTGCCACTGCTTGCAGGTTGACGCCGTTGTGCTTGTAGAAACTGGCGTCTTCAGCGGCGAGGATGACATCGATGGCTTCCTGTGAAATATCCTCCAGGGGGATGTCGAAACGCCATTGGTAGTCATACGTCCGTTCGATGTAGAGCAGTTTGCCGTGCCTGTCGCGATAGACACGGCATGGAGTCTGCGCCTTGAGTTCGGGAAACGGATCCGTACAGTAGTTTGGCGCGAGCCGCCATGCCATCCACGCGGCACTGCCAAGTATGACGAATGTCGCGCAGACGGCAATGAGCCAGATGCGTGTTCTTTTCTTTATTTTCACGACCAGTTATTTGACTTCAAAAGGCATGTCTGTGACGTATGTGGCCTTGACGTCGGGGATGTACATGGCTTCCACCAGACATGGCGGTGTATTGTAAGTCCCGCGTGTGACGGCTCTTGTCTTGTAGGTGACGACGGCGATGCCAGGTTCGTTCAAATCGCCGAAGAGATGGTAGCGGTTGTCACGCCGTTCAATGAATTTGGGTTCGAGGATGCCGTATCGCTTCGCCTTTTCATCTGAAATGGCGGCTGCGCGTGTGGCGAGGTTCGGGTCTTCGATTTCAAGTCCGCTGGGGAGGATATCCGTGAAGACAAGGTCGTTGAATTTGCCCATGGACTCAAGCGTGATTTTGACGGTTACGAGTTCGCCCTGCTTGAACGTCGAGGCGGTTTCCCCCGCTTCGTTCAAGTATTCGCGTGTGATGATCATGACGCCGGCCGGAGTCGGCTGGAGCTTTTTCGGGATGCCTTCAAGATGGTGCTGGAGGAAGATGGCGGTGTCGCCGGTGTTTTTGACGACGATGACATGCTCGGCCGGCAGATTCCATTTGTGGATTTTTTCAGCATCGACGGAGCGTGGTTCTTCCTTGTCCATCTGGACGGTGGCGGCTTGGTTGCCGTTGAGCTTGAAATAGGCGGCGTACTTTGCGAGCGCGCCGGTCGCCCAGGCGTTCGACTGCGTTGTGCCCCATGCCTGGCCGTCTGGACGGATGAGCTTGTGCAGCTGCCCTGCGATGGCGTTGGCCGAAGGATTGTCGGGGGCGATGTCCATGATGATGGAAAGCGACATGCCGAAGCGGGCGGCCTTGGAGAACAGTTCGCTTTGCGCACCATACTCGAACCAAACTTGTCCGTCGAGGGCTTTTTGGAATCTGTCCATCGCCTTGGCGGGATAGCCGCCTTTGATGAGGGCGGCCGACGCGAGGAATGCGGCGTAGTCGTTTTGCGGCGTCTTCAGGATGTTTTCCGCGACGGTCTTGAAGGATTTCTGCTTGGCGATGGCGAGAATGTACGCGCAGTAGGCGCGTGTCATGCGCGGCTGTGCGCCGTCATTGGCGATGCCAAGGAGGAATTTATAGGTCTGTTTCAGAGTTTGTTCGTTGACGGGCACGTTTTTGAGCGATGCCTCCACAAGGAAATGCGTCGCGTAGATGGAGGCGGCGAGATGCGTCTGGCGGTGTTCGGGCCAGAGCGAGAACGAGCCGTCCGCGAGAGACATGGTCATGATACGGTCGCGGGCGGCGAAGAGCTTCTGGCGATGCGCCTCGGCCATGTTGTCAGAGATGACGCCTGCCGCGAGGAGAGAGTCCAGGAAGAGGAACGGGAACGCCTTGGAGGTCGTCTGTTCGAGGCATCCGTATGGATAGCCGTTGAGCCATTCAAGGCTTTCCTCAAGCCCGAAGGCGGGGGAGGCGGTCAGCATGACATGGCTTTTGATAGTGTCGGAATACCATTCCATGGGATTGCATACGAAGGTCTTGCTTTGACCGGGCTGAAGGACGTAGTTGTGGGAGAAAGCGACTTTCGGGTTGTTGCTGCGGATGGAGATGGGCAGTTCCGTGTATTTTGTGTAGTCGGCCATCTTCATGACGCATTTGACCATGCAGTCTCCCAGAATGTCCGTCGCCTTGACGGGCAGGGTGACGGTCGTCGAGCCGCTGGCTGCGAGCATAAGCGGGAAATTGACATCCGCTTCGGTCTTGAGGGCATTGGGAAGGAGGACGGAGAAGGCGCATTCCCCGCCGGGGAAGTCATGGTTGAAAAGCGTGAACGTGAGTTGGAAATCATCGGACGGCGAGACGATGACGGGGCCCGACGGCATGACGCTGATCGGGTCGCGCACGATGAAAGATACGTCACCCGAACCGACAGCCTCCGGATCGGAGCAGACGGCCATCAGGCGCATGGAGCCGAGATGTTCCGGAATCTGGACGACGGTTTCGGCCGTGCCGTCCTGCGACAGCACCATGGGCGGCAGGACGAAAAGTGCGCTCTTCATGTTGTTGTTGCGTTTTGATTTTGGCATATAGAATTCGCCATCGGCGCCGCCGCCGATTTTACCGTCGTCGGAAATGCGCAGGTCTGGGAAGATGTTGTTGTAGTTGTCGTAGAAATCAGGCAGGAAATAGCGTTTGCCGTGGAAGAAGTCGAAAATGTCAGGCGTCTTGAAATTGGTGAGGGAGAGGATGCCTTCATCGACTGCGAAGATGTGGATGAGGCCGGATGCGGGCTTGCCGTCGTTCTTTGTGACGGTCGCCTTGATTTTGACATTGGTCGTCGGGCGGACGATGCCTGGTATGTTAAGGCTGACATTGAGTTTGCGCGTGTCTTGGTTGACTTTGAGTGTAAGAAGCCCGAAATTGCGTTCAATGCGTTTTTCCAGATGGCTGACGGTGGTGATGGCGGCATGGTATGCCTCCGTCGTCAGCGAGGCTGGTATTGCGACGGTGATTGTGTTGTCGCCGGGCACTATGTCGGCGGTCATGCTGGATTCGAGGCCGTCTTCGCCGCAGACAATGAGCGCGGTGCCCTTGCCTGGGCAGGAGAAGGTGACTTTCGCCGTGTCGCCGGGCATGTAGATGTCCTTGTCGGTTGTGAATGAGAGGATGGCGGGATTGGCGGTTTTTGCGCCGCCTTCGCCCCACCAGTGGTTGAATTTGAGGCGTGTCTGGATGTCGTCTCCGCATGTTGCGACGAGTTCGTAGCTTCCGGATTCAGGGAGGTTGAAAGGAATGGCGCCTTTTATGTCCGCAAGCGTGACGGTCTTGGGTTCCGCCACGGAGAAGAGGGTTTCCGTCCATTTGTGGCGGAGCCGGCCGTCGTCGTCAATGCTTCGGATGTAGTCCCATTGGCGCATGAAAAGGGTGAACGTGACAGGCTGGGAGAGCGGCTGGACTTTTGTATCCTTATCGTATGCAAGCACTTCATATTGAACAAGGATGTTGTTGTTCCGCTGGTTGGATTTGACGGTCTGGAGGCCGAGGAACGGCGTGTTCGGGAGGGAGACGATGGAGACATTGTTTGTGACGGCGCGGCCGCCTGGCTCCTTGATTTCGGCGGACAGAAGTAGTTCGACAGGATTGAATGATTTGCCCTCCATGGAATTGAAGCCGCCGAACGTGACCACGTCCTCTCCATTGAACTCCTTGTTGCTGCAGACAAAGGACTTGCCTGGGACGAACTCTTTTTCGTCGCCGACCGTATAGCCTTTCCAATGCGCGGGGGGCTTGGCGACTTCCGCCGTGACACGGAACG
Organism: Victivallales bacterium; assembly: GCA_017964325.1. The sequence continues at coordinate 30,056 of JAGCSE010000217.1, forward strand.
TGCTCGCGCCGTCGGCGATGTCCGCTCCAAAATAGTATTTTCCGTTGATTTTGACAGTCAGTTCCTTTTCGTGTGTGGTGATGACGCGTTCTGGTGTGACATTGACTTTGATGCGGTCCGGGACGTATGTGGAGACGATGAAATTGGTTTCTCCCCAGGTAGTGTCTTTGTCAGGCCCCATGGAGACACTGTACCGGCCTGTCCTGGCGTCCTGCGGAATCTGGTATGCGTAGGAGGCGAAGCCGTATTTGTCTGTCTTGAGCTTGATTGGGGCGGCTTCGTTGCCGTCGGGCGTGATGATGAAAAGGGAGAAGGGGGTGTCGGCCACGGCGGGCAGATTGGCTTTGTCCTTGTCATTGCGGATGATGGATGAAATGGTGATGGTTTCGCCGGGGCGGGCCACTCCGCGCTCCGTATAGACAAAAGCGGCGGGACCGTCTTTGAACCGTCCTCCTTCGTTGTTGAAGATGGAAGATGAGTATGTGCAATGGCTGATGTCGTCGTCCATGTAAAGGAACGTGAAATCGCCGTCCTTTTCCGCTGTCACGACATTCAGGAAATCCGTATTTTTCTTGTAATCAGGTGAATAAGTGACAGTAACCTTGCCATCCCCGTCGGATTCCCCTTCGCCTATGAGACGGTTGTTCCGCGTGTAGAGCTTGACTTTGGCCTGCTGGACGGGGGTTGCGTTATTGAGGTCTCTGATGAAGAATGTGGCGCGGTCATGTGTGTTGTCCGTGGCGCCCGTGATAATCAAATTGGAGACGACGATGAAACATGAGTCATACGCAACATCGTTAAACTGATTGTCTTCATTTTTCTTCAATCCATCGAATATCAAGCGATAGATTCCTTTTTCACGATTGGGCAATATGCTGGCCAAATCAAAGGAATAGTAACGGGGGGTGTTGGCGGGAATGTCAAGTTGAATCTCTTTTTCACCTAGTTTTTCGGTTCTGATTCTGTTTTCATATTCGTTGTATTTGTATGGTATGATGTTGTCATTATAGACCTTTTCCAACTGGACTTTCAGTTTGTTGACATTGATCAGGTACAGCGGGATGGTGAAATTCGGCCTGTTGGCGGGAAAGAACGGACCTTGGGAAACGATGTCCGTCGTGGGAGACATGTCATTCGTCCTGAACGCGTAAACGATATCTTCCTGATTCGTGTCACCTCGTGTATTCTTAAGGCCGGATTTCAATGTCAGGACATAATCCGTGTTGGGCTTCAAATTGCCTTGGACAGTCCATTCGCCGTAGAATGTTGACGATATGATTTTGGTTTCGACATGCGGCTCGATGGTTAAGACGTCCGCTTCTTCCGGTATTTTAACGCGATTGTATGAACTGAACTCAATAGTGAATGAGCTTAAATCACGCGACGGAGATACCCTGATGACTTGGAGCGGGTCACTGTGCAGCACGAGTGGCGAAAGGAATACAGACAGGCAGACGACGACGGCGACGGACAGGCGGCACAGGTGTTGTTTCATTCTCATTAGTTTTCTCCCTTTTTGTTATCTTTGCTTGGAAATGCTTTTCTTCCAAGAAATTACTTCCCAAAAGACCATAAATGGCCAAAATGCAGAAAAGAAAATATATTGCATTTTTATGTTACAAATATGAAGTCTTGACATGGATTGACCTTTGTCAAGGCGACATTCCACCCCGGCTTTTCTATTTGCAACTCCTTAACGAATGGAATAAAGAAAAGATTTGCGGATTTTTGTTTTTTTCGAGAATTTCTAGAGCTTTTGATGTATCTAGCGTATTGATAGCTATTTCTATCCCATAGTCATCAAGATTCATCAAGATTCCTAATAATTCCTAAAATGCAATTATTATATTGCATTTTTAGTTTTGTGAATTATATTTATCTGTAAATAAACAAAGTAATAAATATTAATGAAGAATATTGAATGTTTTTACAGATAATTGAGAATTTTAGAGGGGAATTCAGGCGTTGTCCCGCCTTGGGGGTGCTGTTGTTGTATGCTTTGGGCGTCGCGGGATTTGTATGTGGGGCGGGATGGCGCGGATGGATCGGGCTTGCGCATCTGTCATTGTGGATTTCATGGCTTGGATATGGCCGCAAGTGGTGGCTTGCAATGGGACTTTTTCTGTTCGGCTGCTGGTGGGGGTGGCGCCACGTGAATGTTCCGTCGTATTCCTATATCCGACTGCTTGGGCGTGAAGAATGCCGTGTGAGCTGTCGTGGAAGGATTGTCGGCCATCCGTTGGCGGGGGAGGCCGTTGATTTTGCCATACAGAAATTGCTGACGCCATCAGGCTGGAAATCGTGTTCGGGGCTTGTCAGATTGAAGAGCAGTCAGACGTTCTCTTATGGCGACGAATTGCAGGTGACGGGTGGAATGACGTATCCTGAATCGGACTTTTACCGTCGTCATCTTCTTACATTGGGCATTCGCCATGAACTGGACTGCGAGACGGCGGAGACGGTCGCTTTGGCGACGGGATGGCGAAAAGCCTGGGGGAGTTTTCTCCATCTGCGGGACGTGATGGCTGAAAAATTGATGGAAGGTTTTTGCTCTCAACGCCTGTCTGGCCTGTATCTGGCGATGGTCATGGGGCGGCGAGACTTGTTCTCCAAATCCGACCGTGAATCCTTCGTCAGATCCGCTACGATTCACGTGTTCGCCATTTCCGGCCTTCATGTGAATTGCTTGATGATTTCCACCTTTTTGATTTTGCGAATGCTATGTATGATGAAAATTTGGTCAAGGCTTTTGGCTTTGCCGTTTGTCTGCCTGTATGTCCTGCTGACAGGGGCGGGGCCTTCGTCAATGAGGGCATTGATCATGCTTTGCGGGGCGGCTTTGTCCCTTGGCTTGTATAGGCGGGCGAACAACCGTCACATCCTATGCTTGTCCGCTTTCATTCTGCTTTTGTCCAACCCATTGTATCTTTGTCACATAGGATTCCAGTTCTCTTTCCTAATCGTAGGTACACTGATATATGGTCAGCCGTTGCAGAAACGGGTGGAACGGGTGATGATGGAACGGAGACGTTGGCAGTTGAAGACAAAATGGCGCATTTTTGTATCGCAGTGGATGCGACGTTGCATTGGAATGATTTTTTCGTGCTGTCTGGCGTGGTGGGGCGGTCTGGCTTTAACATTGAATGTCAACAGGTTGCTGCCATTGGGGGCGTTGATGGTGAATTGGAGCATCCAGCCGATGGCGGCGTTGATGGTTGGCATGGCCGTTCCGAAATTGCTGCTTTCCATGGTTTGGGCTAGAGGGGCATGCTGGCTGGGAGGATGGCTTGAACGATGTATGGAATGGATGGTCAGTCTTGCCCAGTGGGGCGGACGGGAGGCTCTATGTTTTGAGACGACGGAATTGCCGTTGGAATGGGCGTGCCTGTTTGCGGTGATGATGATTGTCGTTCTTGCCGGATATCAGAACAGGAGATTGAGGCTGGCCGGACTGGCCATGATGGTATGTATTGTTATGATTGGTTTGTTACAACGACCTCAAAAGTCCGCGGAAATCAGAGGTTTTCGAGCGGAAACGGGCAGAAGTGCGTCAATCATTGTCTTGTCGCAGGGCTGGCAACGGGCAACCGTCTTGACCACAGGATGCGAAGAATCCGCGAAAATGGCCGTGGAATGGATGAAACGCAACGGTGTGACAAAGGTTGACAAGTTATACGCGGGAAACGGGACGACTGCACGAAAGGGGCTGCATGAATGGGTTGCCGCTATGCCGATCGGTTCAGTGGTCATGGATGCAGAATGGCGCAATGCCGACGATGTGCTGCGGCTAATGGCCGAAGGGGTTCATGTGAATGTTTATGATAAGACGACGGCTGGATACCGACATTGCCATGGCAGGGAAGTTTGTTTCTTGCGTTGCACGGTGGATGGACTTTCCATGCGTTATGAAGATGCTGGCAATGGGATGAAGCTGTATTATGACGAAAAAGAGGAAAACATGGGACTCCTTTCCTTTATAAATTATAACACAGGAGGGAATTTTATCATGATGTGCGGAAATCCGTCTCCATGCCTCTATGTTTCTGTGCCTCTACGTTAATGTTTCTTGTTTCCTATGTTGCGATGCTGGAGGATTGCGCTTTACGTATGAGGGGATACAGGACATGGCCTTTGTTTCATCGTATCCAACCACGTACTATGAAGTCTGGTTGTTATGGAATGATATGGAGAATCATGATAATCATGTTTTTTTATTATGATTATCATGATTTCTATAAGCTCTTTTGAAAAGCCTTTTCATTGTCATGACGTATGTTGCGTCATGATGCCCTTGCGTTCCGTCCGCCCATGAAATTTTTTCAAAAAAAGATAATGAAAAATTGAAAAAGCATTTGATTTTGACAAAAGCCGGTATAAGTTAAATTTACGTTAGGCCTTTTATTCAGTCTGTCTTTCACTGCCAGCACGCCATTTACGCATAATTTCGCATATTGATCGGAGGCGGATTGCAAATCACCGCCGGACGGCGGCGCAATGCCGGAACATGAAAAGACTGGCGGCTGAGCCGCCAAAGGAGACGACATGACGAAACGATGGCATCCACGCCTCTCGCGCATTTTCGCGCAGCCGCCGTTGGCGGCCCTCCTCCTCCTTCTCTGCCTGAATCTGCCGGCGTACCGCGTCGTCGAGACGCCCGTCACGGCGAACACCTGGCCCGACCCCCCGCTCGTCGCCGTCGGCGCCCCCCTCTATGTATGGCTGTCCGGGGGAAAGTCCCTTGTCTTCGACCCCGACGACGAATACACGCAGGGCGACTGCGGCTACGGCTTCGAATGGCAGCTCTGCCAGAACGGCCCGCACGACCACCTGCACGGACGCGTCGCCTGCGTCCGCGAAAACTCCTTTTACTGCACGTCCAGGCTGGATGGCGGCCCGTGGGTGACTCCCGGTACGGACCCCACTGCCGTCTATGGCCTCAAGGTCTCGGATTTGATTGAAATCGACGTGACCACGGAACCCATTTCCGGAAAATATAAGAGCGTCCAGACCGTCTATGACGATTATTTCTTTTGGAGTGACTATTACACGGAGGTGCAGGTCCTTGAATACTGCTTTGACGTGTACGACCTGGATGTCTTCGCGCCATGAAGCTCTTGATGTCTTCATGAACGGTCATGAATAATAAAATGTCATATTTTTCAATAATTTTAATATATAGTATATTCATTATGTTTGTACGTGTCAATTCTGCATGGAGCGACGGTACTATGTCAGGGAATCTCAGCATGAGAGGCCAGGTTCCTGTCGCCGTCATTGATTTTCTTAGTGCTGAAACCAACTATTTGCATTCTATTACAAGCAAGACTGATAATCTCGGATTGCCACAGAGCGTTTGTGTAGATGCTTATAGGCAATCTGCTATTTATGGTGTCAATAACATTCCGTCGGGTTATGCAATTGTAACGGCCACATTGCAAAACGGTTCATCTGGCGCATTGGCTCAATTGGAATGGTATGTAGATGGCGTCAATGTCCAGACTGGCGGCAGCACGTACAACTTTTCCGCTGCGGGGAGGGGCATAGGCAAATACAAAGTAGAGGCAAGGCTTCAGGGAAGCGTCAAGGCTTTGGACATCTATGTGGTAAACTGTTCATACATTATTGCTGTGCAAGATACTTTGGCACATACCCCAATAGATATAAGCTTTGGTTCTGTAATCACAAACAATTTCGTTGGTCATGCTTCATGGAAATTGAAAATTGATCCCCCTGATGCATCGCGTGCAAAACCTTTTGTTATTGCCAATTCGTTTGTAAACGATTATGTTGGCTTCCATGCAAACAATCATACGACAGTCGCAACGACAGGAATCTCCCATTCTCCTGATCCAACCTTCGATAATCCTGATGGTATAAGTCCTAGCAAGACAAAGGAATATCCCGTTAATATTCCAAACCTGCGCGCTATGCTGGGCGATACGATCACAGCTATTGGGCATCCGGGGGATTATATTCTTGGCAAATTGGGTAGAGCTGAAAATTTAGATACGGGAAGTGTTTATTTTGATTGGTCTTTTTCTGCATCAAGGAACTGTGTTTCTACTGCATTGTATAGAGGAAAAAACAATGGGTTATATATTGCTTTATCTTCTTTAGTAACAGATAGATATTGGAGTAGATTTGTAAGTTTTTTAAATTATACAATATTAATAGAATATAGTGGAGATGCACCATGTTATCTTGATGCAAGTTTATAATCTTTATCATAAATAGGAGTAAGATATGAAAAAAATATTTTTCATGTGTATGTTATATATTTTTTTGTTTCAATCTCTTATATTTGCAGAAGAATCTATCCCCTTCGATTGTACCATGCCAATTATATTGAGTCCAATATTATTACAAATAAAAAAGACTGGAAATATACAAAATAATAAACTATTACGAAGTCAAGAAGCAACTCGTATAAAATTTCAAATTTCATTAATATCAATCAAAGAGTCTGAACAAGAATTGTTCGACCGCGTTATTGATATCTCCTACGAAAATCCTGTCAACCATTTCATAATTTACTTTAAGGAGGGATTGCCGATAAAACTTGAACATGCTGATGAATCAGGGAATATGCAGGTTTATCGACAAATTATTCAAGACAACATCCAAAAATTGGATTGTGATAATAAATATTACTTGGAATTGTCACGCCAAATGGCATTGAAAGGCATAAAAGGCGAATGCCCTTTCATTGATTGGAAGCCTGGTATTTATAATGCCGACATACGAGCCTCTTTCACAAGCGATGGCAATCGAATGGAAGATATGAATGGTGAATCCATAGGGGAAATTAATTTCTTAGAATGTTCTTGTATATATAGGTTTTGCTTTATACAGAAAAAACTATTTAACTCATGTAAAATAATAAAAAAGGATGGCAATGTATCGGTTTTCATCATCAGGTTATGGGATAATGGAAATATAGAAGCTGTACAGTCTTATAATAAAAAAGAAAAACGCAATTGTTTTGATTTATTTTTTTATGAAGATATGGGTTTAAAAATGCTGACTGAATACAAAAATGATAAAACACGCCAAGTTAATATTTGGAGTAAATTAGGAGTTGAAAGCATAGTTTTAAGATTTGATGAATGGCAGAAACTTGGCATGCCGAAGGATTATGATGAATGGAAGAAAGTAAAGAACAAATAATGTTTTAAAGTCTATTGCAAAAGTCGGAAATGGCAAAATGTATCAGTCTTCTCAAGGATGGATAATATGTAACAAATTACGGAGATTGTATGAAAAAGATGACAATTCAATTATTTGTTTATTTTTGTATTTTAGTATTATTGCAGAGCAATGCCGACAATGCAGAGCCATTCGACTGTGCCATGCCCATCATTTTAAAACCGGTCCTGAATGAAATATATATTAAAAACAATACAAGCAATAACAAACCTTTGACGAAACCATACAAATGCCGTTCGTCATCCTGGGATTTTGTCCTGTCAACGCATCTTAATGATGATGATATACACGACCACGAGAAAGTTGTGGAAATCTCGTATGACAGTCCCTCGCGACATGTATTCAAGCTTTTTATAAAAGATGGACTTGTCGTGAGGCTTGAACATGTTGAGCCGTCTGAAAAAGTCAAGGTATATAGGCAGACGATTCTGGACAAGCTTGAAAAGCTTCATTTTGCAGATGAAGAATATACGCATCTGTCAAAGAAATGCGCCCTGGACATCTACAGGAGCGAATGCCTGTGCCTTCAAATGCCGGATGGGGCATATAAAGCAAGAATAGAACTGGATGTTATTGAAAATGCGAATGAAATCCATTTTATGGGAAACTTGTCATTACCTGAAGTAAAAATTGATTATAAGTTTTCTTTTTATGATAGAGACTTATATCTGGCTGTAATGCTATATTCAGGTGAAGATAGACTGCCTAAGAACAGGAAGAGACCCTATTATATCCTACGAAAAGGTGAATACCGAAACAAAATTGAATATTTTATAGCAAGTGCAAGTTTCCATGATAAACAATCTGATTCAGGTTTTGATGTGACATTTCATAAAAACATGGGGCTGAAATCATACAATTCCAATCTAAGAGATAGCTATGGAGACATAATATATTGGGATGAGAATGGAAAGGAAACAAAGCGTATGCGTGCAGGAGAGATAAAAGGTATTTTAAACAAAACGAAAAAATAGATTTGAATTTTATATTGTCATTGAATATTACTTTATGAAAAAAAGGAGACCGAATCATGCGGATTGTAAATATCATTGTATTCTTGATGTTGGTATGCGTCTCCCCGTTCCTGTTGGGCGGCTCCCGTCTGACGGACGAGGAGATAGAGGAGCTGAGGATGGAGGAGAATCTTGAGGAGCTGCTTGCGTCGCCATACGTGAATTTCGGGAAGATCAACGGACGTTTCCTGAACCGCATGAACCCCGGTCTGGAGAATGCCGTGAGGGCGGTGGAAGCGCGCCTGAGAACGGAGACGGACGCTCTGGGGAGGGCGGCGCTGACGCTGCTGCTCGCCAGGGGCGAGACGGCTCTGATGACGGAGGCGGCCCTCGCCCTGAGGGACCCGTCGATGATGCGTGACCTGCCGCCCGTCCTGCTGCCCCTGCTGTCGGACGCCTACGCGGGGCTTTCGGATGGGGCGGATGCGGACGGCCTTCGCCAGGGCTTCGTCCGCGAAATAAACCGGCTGCTGCTGGACGACGGGGCGGACGACCTTACAGAGGATGAAAAGAGGCGGATTGTTGACAATTACCTCCATTCGCCGCGCAACCCATTGAAAGGATGCCCGGTTGACAGGCTTGTATCCATTTACCGCAGGCTGGGCGTCTTGAAGGAGCTGGAGGACAAATGCAAGGTCAGTCCATCGGAACTCCCCAAGGTGGATGAACTTGTCATGGCCATGCGGTTGTCACGGGAGCTGAAGGGCTCCGCAGCAGCCCTGCCGTATGCGGACGAGATAATCAGACGCAAGTCGTCATCAGGGAGAAAGGAGGACGACTGGTTGCTGGACCTATGGGACGTCTATGCGGACGAGCCGGCCCACGCCATGAAGACACTGCCGCGCCATGCGGACAATTGGCCGCTGTGCCGCCTCATCCTCTTCGACGCGTCAGGGCGGATGGGGCTTGTAGGCAGGGAGGAGCGGGAGGCCGGGTGGCTGAAGCCCTACATGGAGCATCTCGGAAGGAAGGATGAAAGCGCGAAGACGGCGGAAGACGCCCGCCGCCTGCGGTTCAAGCGCACCTTCGCGGCCGTCACGATCCTGGTCAACAGGAGAATTCACGAAGGCGTCGTTTACATGGGAAGAAGCATGGAGGCCCCCGCGTTGGAGAAGGATGAAGCCAGCCGTGACTATTGGGAGGTCATCGCGGCCATGGCCAGGGCGTACGCGGCCATGGGGATGCGGAAGGAGGCCGCCGAGGTGTATGGTCGCACGCTGAAATGTGACCATGTGTTGACGACCATCCAGGACGAGGCGCGGAGATTCATCGGGAAGGAAACACCATAATTGATTGAGGTAATTTTAAAAGTCTTCTTAGAGATGAAATAATCATGTCGCGCTTTCATCTGCGATTTTCAAAAGCCGCCGCGCCACTGGAGGCCATCCGTTTCACAGAGCATAAAGTAGATACAATCATATCCGTAACATGGCCAACGGCGGTGAGGCAATCTGTTTAATCTGTGGCATCATTATATTGGGGCTGCGGCTTGCGGCTCCAAGGATTTTCAGTTGGAAGCTAAAGTTATATATTTCCCCGGTTATAAAGGATATTGTTTTGTCAATTTATTGTTACTATCATAAAAAGCTTACCTATCATGGTCAATAAATCATCCATCCAGCAGCCTTATATGACTACTATCTTTCTTCCAGTGCTTCTCTTGCTGTTTTTGCAAGTCAGCGGCGGCGGAGCCGTGCCATGGTATTTCTTGCCGAATTTCCAGCATGATGTCCGCTGGGTGCAGAATGTCGCCGACCATCCGTCGGATTTCCATAAATCGCTTCCTGCGCAGGCGCGTTTCCTGCGTTTTGAGGACAGCGGATTGACGGAGGAGGAACGACGGTTTGTCCGCTGGCACGATGCGCTGTTCCCGCATGAGGATTTCATGCGGCTCATGCCTGGACGTGACATGTTTGGATGGTACGCCTGCGCTTTCGACATCCCGTCCAATCTGTCGGGGCTGGACGTCGTCATGGATTTGGGCATTGTCGATGATTCGGACGAGACGTTCGTCAACGGTGCATTCGTGGGCTCCATGGGGAAGGTGCCTGGTGGTTCCGCTTGACGGACGGACCGCCGCTACCGTGTTTCGGCGGAGCTGCTTCGGGAGCGCGGCAACGTCGCCGCCGTCCACGTGTGGAGCCGATGGGGTCTTGGCGGCATCGTCGGGCCGCCCGTCTTGAAGGCGGCTGTCGTCCCATCGGATGCGAAGTGGGACGTGGCGTTTGTCCATGGCGGGTTCGAACTGCATGGCCTGAACGTGGCGCGAACGGCGGACGAGGCGCTCGCCATTTGTTTTGGTCCAAAAACGCCTGAATGGCAGACGGCGGACCTCCCATGGAAGGATTATGCCTCTCTTCCCGACGACGTGCAGGTCATGGTGTTCCGTCTATGTCTTGATTTTATGTATAAGGAAAAAGCTCCAAGAAAATTCGACAAGCCGTTCGTGCTGGACTACGGGCCTGTCTTCGACGTCGCGGCGTTCTATTTGAACGGACGGCGGCTGGGCATCGTCGGGCGTTTTCCGGACGGCGGCGAACCTGCCTTCACAGAGGCCGCACAGCGGGCTCGTTTCATTGTGGAGCCGAAGGAGTTGGCGGCGGATAGTGCTGTTGCTATTGGAATGTCTTGCACTGCAGTCAGAAACGGAACACGAAGCACTTGCCTGTTCTCTGCCAGAGCATACGGCACGGATGACTGTCACCATCGAAAAGTCGGATTCATTTTCGCCGGTTAAGGAAAAAAGACCATGAAAAAACAAAAAAATCATAAAAAATCATCCATTTGACTTGCAAAAGGGGAAAACGGCACTAAAGTAATCATCTGTCACGCCGCTTTGGATGTGAAAGCATCTGAAAGGCGTTTTTCAGAATGGTTCATGGATTTCCTTGCAAAATAGGAAGATAAATGAGCTGTTTTGAAAGAAGCACCGCATGAGCAATGCGTTGCGGCCGTTTCCGCGGAATGAAGAAAAATCCTCGGACCGGCTTGCAAAGCCGCGAAGACGGTGTAGATTAAATGGCGTGACAAGGCGGCGCGCGTTTTTCGCGTCCGCGAGCTCTTTGGAAACCGGGCAGCGCAATATGAGCGAACGATAGAGATATCGGAGAAATGGAATGAAGAGACACCATGGGGTTCGCC